>JBELAS010000198.1:0-3625 GCA_049508615.1 Acidimicrobiales bacterium | reverse complement strand
GACATGGCCATAGTGGTCCGATCGGGTTGACTTTCGGTCCCCATCTTGGCGACATCGGCGTCGTGGGTGGACCGGGGCTGCGCGAGAGTCACGGCGAATTCCCTGTTCGGAGCACTCGGAAGGCTCCGTGCGCCGGTCTTCACCGGCACCTCGACAACCCCGTGGGCAACTCCAGGGCGGTCGTTTCGAGTCATGACAGAACGACAGCGCGTAGGTCTCTACTGCTCGCGAGGGCTGCCGGGCAGGTATCGCAATGGCGGTTGCGAAGGCCATGTCGACCCGAGTTATCCGTAACCCAACTTTCGATCAACCCGCGACCAACGCACGGCGTCGCTCCCCCGCCCGGACATGGCGACAGAGCTCGTACCGAAAGTGCACATGGCGCGCGCCGGACACGTGGCTCTATCGGCTCCGAGCAGTGGCTCGGGATCCCGCTCCAATCCCCGAAGAGATCGGCCTCGAAGAGATCGGACCCGGCCTTCAGGATCGTTGCCAAGGGGCTCCAGAACGTGAAGGCCCTTGGCAAGCTCACGCACCGTCTGGACTCATCGATCACATCGCTGGGCACGCAAACCATCGACGGTGTCACCGCCAACGGTTATGCCGCCTCTGTCGATCTCGCTTCGCTCCTCAACCACGAGCAGCGCGTCACCCCTGCCACGAGCGCCAAGGTGCTCAAACCTCTGGGCCCGTCGCTGCCGGTGGAGGTGTGGGCGGAGCCACGAGGGCCTGTCGAGGCCGAGCTGTTGGTACCCGGTGATCCTGAGGGTGAAGGAGGGATCACGAGGATCCACTCGTGCTGACCATCTGCACGCCTGGCGCTCGGCGCCTGCCAAGCGCCCGCCAGAGAGCCGTCACCGCGGTTGCGGCAGCCAGAGCGACCGCAGGCTCGGCCGCCAGTCGGAAACGCTGATTCGCGTAGGAAACTGCGGCGGTCACCACCACCGCTACCACGACCGCACCCAACGGGGCGAGCCTGGCCCGCCGGCGAACGAGGATGACGGTCCCCGCCACGGCCAAGACCAGCAGGAGCATGTCGTAGGCCCATCCGACTAGTTGCCACGTCAGATCGCGGCTCTCGATCGACTCCAAGCGCGCCTGACCGGCCGGCGCCCACAGACCCCAGACTCGCAGCTCCCGCGCCGCTACGACCATCGGCAGACGACCAAGGTGCGCCCGTGCGTAGCGAATACCTGCGTCGCGCGAGGCGGCGGACCATTGCAGCTCGGAAAGACCTGGTGCTCTTGTCTCCTTCGTGCATGCTGGATCCCAGTACCCGATCAAGCGGCCGCCGTAGGCTGATGGGCAGTTCGCGCCCTCGAGCATGCTGCTGGAGTTGCTCGACATCACGACGATCCCGCCCATTCGCACGCTGTTTCTCACTACCCATGGCACCTGGATGACGAGCACGACGACGAGCACGCACGCGCCCAGAACGATCCGTCGACCTGCCCGTGTCGAGTGCAACCGCCAGGCAAGCGCTCCGGCGAGGATGGGGGCGAGGAAGAGGCCGTCGCTGCGAGTGAGAGTGGCGAGCCCGACAAGCAGGCCCACCAGACCGAACCAGACCAAGCTCGGACGCTTCAGAGCCCTGTATGAGGCGAAGAGTGCGGCGGCCACCAATGCCACGTACAACGAGTCGGACATGAGCGAGCCGTCCGCGGCAATGAGCAGCGGGCTGCAGGCGACTATCAGCGCGGCCGCGAGTCCGATGCGGGGTCCCGCCACCTGGCGTCCCAGCAGACCCGTAAGAACCACCGTGATCGATCCCACGACGGCGCCGACAAGCTGATAATCGGTCTGGGTGTGGAGACCTGCCCGATTCACGAGTGCCAGCACCATCGGCCATAGGGGAAGGAAATTCGCGGTCGGAACCTGGTGACCGAGACGGTAGAAGGCGTCGGGATCGATATAACCCTTGCCACTGGCGATCGTGCCGGCCTGCAAGTCGTACCAAATCGCATCCAGACCCAGTGCCAGACGCTTTCCTATGGTGAGCACGTACGCGATTCGAGCAGCGAAGCCGAGGATCACGATCGCTACAAGCACGATCTCGAATCTGTGTCGACCGTGTCGCATGCGAAGAGAGCAATGCTCGATGGGATCTTCGCCGCTGCTCATGGGGCGCATTCTGATGCGCACAGATGCCCGGAGCCAACACCCGACAGCTACTCGACGGATAGCAGCTCGACAGTGGTGGGTGTAGGACACCTGTTCCCGACCAACCATCCCTCGGCGTGCAGCTGCGCCATCGCTAGCCGAGGAGCAGCGCTCTCGATATCCAGCACTGCCGCGCCTACCGATCGATGTCGGTCAGATCGTCAGACGTTGTCGGAGAACCGGGCTGTGTGATCGCGTACGAAGCGTCACTGGCGACTCGAGTCCCGGTGCGCCCCGATGCCGGAGGCCGATGTCTGGGTTCTCGAACTGACGTCTTCAGCGGTACGGTGAATCAAGGTACGCCATCGGGTTCTGATCGATCGCGCCCGGCCGGGAAGCCACGAACAGCACAGGTCGGCCGGACCCCCGTCGCTTCGCCTCGTACATCGCCGCGTCAGCCTGGCTCACGAGCGTACCTGCGTCGGCGTCGGACCCGGCGGACCAGGCCACTCCGATGCTCGCCTGGCACGACACGTGCGTCGTCTTGAGGCGGACCTGATGCCGAAGCGTGTCGGCCACTCGCGTCGCTGCGCGTATGGCTTGCGCGGCAGTCGTGATTCCCGGGCACACTACCAGGAACTCGTCGCTCCCGATCCGCCCCACCAGGTCCTTGTTCCGTACGACGCGAAGGAGCCGCTTCGCCACGATCTCGAGCAACGCATCCCCTGCGCCATGACCCAACTGCTCGTTGATCTCTTTGAAACGGTCGAGGTCGACGAAGATGACAGCGGGTCCGCTCCCCTCCTCCGAAGCGGCCAGCGCCATCTCGAGCGCCTCGATCGTCGATGCCCGGTTGTGACACCGGGTGACTTCGTCGAACGTGGCTCGGATGCGCAGCTCCTCTTGCATCCGGACGATCTCGGTAACGTCCGCCATACAAGCGATGGCTCCGGTGACCTCTCCCGTGTCTCCGGTGAGCGCTCGAAAGCTCATGGTGCACTGACGCACGTCCTTGGCGCCGCGCTCGTCCGATGCTCCCAGACGCACCTCGATGTCATTGTCGAGCCCGTTTCGAAGCACGGCCTCGAAGGCCTCCTCCAGCAGTTCCCTGTCCTCGAGAACAACCGTGGCGAGCTGCTCTTCGACGGTGTCGACCCGAGGAATGCCCAAGATGGTGTGCAGCCTGCGGTTCGTGTAGACGATGCGACCTTGGGCGTTTACCTGCAGGACCCCCATCGGGAGGGCCTCGGCCAGGCGGTGTAGAAGCTGTTCTCGTGCCCGCAGGGCTTCATGGAATTGCGGCGTTCGGTACGCCAGCTGCGGATCTGTGTCCGGAGACTGCTCGCATACGCGAAGGGATTCGTCGGGTGTCATCTCGTCGAAGATGTCGAGCATCTGGGCCAAGACGCAGCCGGAGCCAGTCGGCGGTTGTCTCGCACCTAACAGGCATCGTCGCGGGTGGGCAAGGTCTTGAGCACGTGTCCGAGGCCTCGGTCCGAGAATCCCTCGGACGAGGTATTTCGTC
>JBELAS010000197.1:0-5182 GCA_049508615.1 Acidimicrobiales bacterium | reverse complement strand
AAAATCAAAGATCCGGATGCATACTTCGAGAGCCTGCGTGACCTCGATCGCGAGGTGTTCGTGCACGGGGAGCGTTGCGAAAACACGGTAGACCACCCGCTCGTAAGGCCGTCGGCCAACGCGGTCGCAGAGTCTTACAACGTCGGCGACGAGCCCGAGGCGCCCCAACTCCTCTTTGCCAAGTCACACCTCACCGGCAAGGAAGTCAGCCGCTTCACGCACATTCACCAGAGCGTCGAGGACCTCGTCGACAAGGTCCTCATGCTGAGGATGCTTGGGCGCAGGACCGCGACGTGCTTTCAGCGCTGCGTGGGTATGGACGGCTTCAACGCTCTCTACTCGGTTACGTACGAGTGCGACCAGGCGCACGGGACTTCTTACCACGAACGCTTAAAGGACTACCTGGAGTGGGTGCAGGACATGAACGTCGTGGTCGACGGCGCGATGACCGACGTGAAGGGCGACAGGAGTTTGCGTCCGGGTGATCAGTCCGACCCGGACATGTACCTGCACGTCGTGGACAGAACGCCAGCGGGCATCATCGTCCGTGGAGCGAAGGCGCACCAGACTGGAGCGCTCAACTCGCACGAGATCCTCGTGATGCCGACGATGGCGATGCGCGAGGGGGAAGAAGACTACGCGGTCTCCTTCGCGATTCCGGCGGACTCGGAGGGCATCACTTTTGTCCTGGGACGCCAGCCCTCGGACACGCGCAAGCTGGAGGGAAGCCCTCTCGACGTCGGCAACCCCGGCTATGGCAGCCAAGAGGCACTGATCATCTTCGATGATGTGTTTGTCCCAAACGAGCGCGTGTTCATGTGCGGAGAGACCGACCAGAGCGGCAACCTCGTCGAGCGTTTCGCGTCGTTCCACCGGCAGAGCTATGGCGGCTGCAAGGTCGGTGTCGGGGACGTTCTGATAGGTGCGGCGCAGCTCGCAGCGGAGTACCAGGGTGTGGAGAAGGCTAGCCACGTGCGAGACAAGATCACCGAGATGGTCCACCTGAACGAGACGCTGTTCTGCTGCGGTATTGCGTGCAGCTCGCGTGGGTGTGCAACGGCCGCGGGCAACTACGAGGTGGACCCGCTGCTCGCGAACATCTGCAAGCTGAATGTCACACGCTTCCCGTTCGAGATAACGCGCCTGGTGCAGGACATCGCGGGCGGGCTCATCGTGACGATGCCTTCGCAGAAGGACTTCGACAATCCAGAGATCGCACCGTACCTCGAGAAGTACCTCAAGGGAAGGGAGGATGTGCCTACCGTCGACCGCGTCAAAGTCATGAGGTTCATCGAGAACATGACCGTAGGGTGTGGGGCCGTGCCTTATCTCACGGAGAGCATGCACGGCGCGGGTTCACCACAGGCACAGCGGATCGTCATCTCCCGACTCGCGGATCTGAACGAGAAGAAGGAGCTCGCAAGGCGCATCTCGCAGGTCAATTGACCGGAGTCAGTCCGGCTGGGAGCTGGCCCCCGGGAGTCGTGACCCTGCAGACTCTCGTTACGACTGGGCGCGTGTGAACCCACGGCACAGAAATCAGGATCTGTCCCCCGAACGGATCAGCTGAGGCGCGTCTCTCAGCCGCGGATGGACTTCCTGGTTGGCTGGGGCCTGCCCCAAGACCGCCTATCTGTCCACCCGCCGAAACCAGCCTCACGATGCCGGCCCGAAGGCGACCAGGAACCCGCATCCGCTAGCTTTACGCCGTCGGCGAGATGCCACCCTGACAGAGGGGAGTCGTAATGCGCGGTGTGGTGTTTCACGAGGTAGGCAACGAAGTTGTGGAGTGTCGCGACGACATCGGAGTGAACGGCCCCGGCGCTGGACAGGTACACGTGAAGATCCACGCCGCCGGGGTGTGCCACTCGGACCTCTCGGCAATGAACGGAACCGTGCTCCAGCCGACCCCTGCGGTGCTAGGACACGAGGGCTCGGGCGAAGTGATCGCCGTGGGAGAGGGCGTCAGCGAGGTCGCCACCGGTGACCACGTGATCATCGCTTGGACCGCGCCGTGCGGCACCTGCCGGGCGTGCCGGCGCGGTGAGCCCAATCTGTGCCTGGACATCTTCTTCCAGATCGCTGGGTCCATGCCTTTCACGATGGGGGGCACACCGATCTTTGGTTTTGCCGGCATCGGCACCTTCGCCGAGGAGATGGTCGTCCCCAAGCAAGCGGTGGTGAAGATCCCGTCCGACGTGCCTTACGAGATCGGTGCGCTCATCGGTTGTGGTGTGACCACCGGCGTGGGCGCCGCCCTCAACACCGCCAAGGTGAAGCCCGGGTCGAGCGTCGTGGTGTTCGGTATAGGAGGAGTGGGGATCGCCGCGATCCAAGGAGCACGCATAGCCGGCGCCGCCGAGATTGTCGCGGTGGACACGGTCGAAGCCAAATTGAAGGATGCGCTGCGCTTTGGCGCTACTCGTGGCGTGAAGCCCGACGAGGTCGATGCCACGAACATGGAGCTGAACGAGGGCGAAGGTTTCGACTACGCCTTCGAGTGCATCGGCCTACCCCAGACCGTGCGAGCAGCCTACGACGCGGTACGCCGGGGAGGTACTGCTGTGATAGTGGGAGCGGGCGGGAGAGAAGAGATGGTGGAGTTTGGTTGTTTCGAGCTGTTCTTCATGGAGAAGAAGCTCCTGGGCTCCTTCTACGGCTCGGCGGACGTGCACAGCGAGTTCGAGCGGATGATCCGGTTGTGGAAGGCAGGGCGACTCGACCTCGACGGGATGATCTCGGCGCGCATGGACATTTCGAAGGCGCAGGATGCGTTCGATGCGATGAAACGCGGCGAGGTCATCCGCCAGATCCTGACGTTCTGACGCGCCCAGAGATGCGCGAGAAGCGCACGATGTCCGACCGGCGTGCGAAGGTGCCCGCGACGCCAGGTGCAGGCTCGATCGGCCGGGCAGGGACCGAACTGGCATAGCGATAAGGTGTCAGGCGAAGAGTCGACAACAGGCGAAGAGTCGACAACACGTGAGCCTTGGTCGATCGTGCATCCGGCGACGAGGGCGCCACGTCTGGTCGGTCTGTCAGTGGTACCTCTCAGCACGCGCCCGGGTCTTCGCTCTCAGACGGAGGGAACCTAGTCTTGACCACTAGCACGAACTTCTCGGCCCTCGCCGGAAGACGGCGTCCCTCCTCGGCTGCCGGTGCCGTGGCGAGCGTCGAGGTCCGCGGGTTGACCAAGCATTTCGGCAGTGTCGTCGCCGTAGACGACCTGAGCTTCAGTGTCGAGCCGGGGCTGGTGACGGGGTTCCTAGGCCCCAACGGCGCAGGCAAGACCACGACGCTTCGGATATTGCTGGGCCTGGTCTCGCCGACTTCGGGCAGAGCGCTAGTGAACGGTGTCGCCTACCGCGACCTGCCGGATCCCACGCGCACCATAGGTGCGGTTCTCGAGGCGTCGGGCTTCCACCCGGCGCGGACCGCTCGCAACCACCTACGGACTGTCGCGGCGGTTGCCGGTATCGACTATGGGCGCGTCGACGAGGTCCTCGAGCTGGTGGGGCTGGGGGCAGACGCCAAGCGGACCGTCGGGGGGTACTCGCTCGGCATGCGCCAGAGGCTGGAGCTGGCTCGGGGCCTGGATCCGGGGCTTCCTACGCTGGTTCGCCTCTTCGGGCAAGGTCGTGCTCGTGTCGTCGCACCTGTTGGCCGAGGCGGCCCAGACCGTGGACGACGTGGTCATCCTGGCCAGCGGCCGCCTCGTCGGGCACGGTCCGCTGCAGCAGCTTCTTCAGGGGGCGACCGCCACCGTACGGGTGCGCACTCCCGACGCAGCGCGCCTCGTGTCGGTACTCCAGGCAGCGGGGCCGGAGGCGGGCAGGGTGCGACTCGAAGGCCGTGACACCGTCGTGGCCGAGGGCACCAAGCCCGAGGTGCTCGGACCGGTCATCGCCGAGAACCGGATCGTCATCCACGAGATGACCTCCACCGGCGAGTCACTTGAGCAACTCTTCTTCCAAATGACCGAGGGGGGACAGATGGGTGGCCACCCGATAGGCCAACCCTGGGGAGCGGTTGGTGCCCAGGGTTACTCTTCGCAGCCGGCGCAAGAGGGGAAGTCTTCGTGATCCGTCTGCTTCGAGCCGAAGTCTTGAAGTTCCGCACGATCTGGTCGACGTGGGTGATCCTCATCATCACCATGGCCGTGACGGGAGCGCTGGGCGTGGTCGTCGGTTTCGCCCCGCACCGCCACGATGTGGAGGCCCTCTTCTACCCGGCACGGGGGACCTCGAGGTGGTTCGATCTCGTACTCTCCACGATGACCGTGTCCATTGATCTGGCGCTAGTCCTCGGGATCATCTGCATCACGGGCGAGTATCGGCACAAGACGGTGACCCCCACGCTTCTGTGTGAACCGAAGCGCGGGAACATGGTGGTGGCGAAGCTGGTCACCTCGGCCGGAGGTGGGGTGGTGGTCGGGATCGCGGGAGGCCTCATGGGGCTCGCGCTCGGGTTCGGGCTCGTGGCCGGCGGGTTCGGTGACACCGCCCGCATGCTCACCGAGTACCGACACATCTTCCCGGGCGTGCTCGCCGGCTGTGTTCTGTACGCCATATACGGTCTCGGCCTCGGCGCGCTCTTGAAGAACCAGGTGGTCGCGCTCGTCGTGGGCCTGGGGGTGATAGCTGTCGTAGAGCCGATCCTCGATGGTGTCGTACCCTCGGTCGGGCGCTGGTTGCCGGGTCAGGCGGCCGAGGCGCTCGAGTCTGTGGCGGTGAGCGCGAGCCGCCGCGGCGGGGGAGGGATCTTCTCCAGCACCGTCCATCTGATCACCTGGTGGGAGGGGGCCCTGGTGCTCCTCGCCTACGGGGTGGTGCTGGCCATCGCGGGGACCCTCACCACCCTGCGCGCCGACGTCACATAACGTCACATAACGGTGGGAGCTCAGCAGAAGACTCGGAGGCTGACCGTGCCACCGCTAGGATCGGAGAATTCTTCCTTCCCCCACCTGGTTCCGCTGAGCACCGTCACCAGGTGATCTGGCGCCCGGGAAAGGGCTGTCAGAGTGAGACGGAGGTGTCCCAGATGAAGGTCGTCGTGAACTTCCACACTTGCGCCTCGAACGCGCTGTGCATGGGGTTCGTCCCGGAAGTGTTCGAGGTGCGCGACGACGGCTTCCTGTACGTGCTCAACGAGAACCCTCCGGAGGAGCTGAACGACAAGCTGC
>JBELAS010000196.1:0-4981 GCA_049508615.1 Acidimicrobiales bacterium | reverse complement strand
AGTGAGGGCCACCTCGCCATTGCCCGGTGTGGCCGTGAGGCCCGTGGGCGCGCCGGGAACCGTGGCAGTGGGGGTGGAGGTGGACGTGAACTGGTCTGCGGAGCTCGTCGCAGAAGTGCCCGAGGGCGTCGTGACCGTGACGTTCACCGTTCCCACCGACTCAGGCGGGCTGACAGCCGTGATCTGGGTCGCGTTCTTGACCGTGCCACCGGTCGCGGCTGTCGACCCGAAGTGGACGGCACTCGCACCTGTGAAGTTGGTGCCGGTGACGGTGACAGACGTCCCACCTCCTGTTGTCCCAGAGGTGGGGCTGATACTCGTCACGGTAGGAACCGCAACTGCTCCCTCGAATTGAGCAAGGGCCACCCCAATTCCGACAAGATGGCCCTGCCAATTCAGATCATTCGCCGGGAACTTCGGCCCCGCCCCCGGGTCGAAATACGACATCATCAATTCCAGCGAGCTGCTCAGCTCGGGATGGCCGATCAACGCGCGACAACCGTAGGTACCTGCAGGGGGCGAGTTGCAGTCCCCGGGCAGGGTGGCGCTTCCTAGCAAGCGCCACGGTCCATTCGAACTCGAGGCTTCTAACACATCATAAACACCAGGAATAGAAAAACCTTGAGCATTCGTCAGCAGTTCGATCATGTAGTAGCTGCTGCTGCCCGGGTAGTAGCCAACGCTGGCAGAGCCCCCGTAGGGGGCCGACGGGATCGTGGCGGTACTGAGGCTGTTGTTGGAGATGTACCAGTTCTGGAAGTAAAGATCCCTTATCAACTGCATCGGTGATGTTGCAGAGATCTGGAGGCTGTACGCAGAGGTCCCGCTAAACCGATAGAGCGTGAGTGTCATCTGTCCGGCACTGCCGGTGATGATGGGGGTTGTGAAATTGCTCGAGCTGGGAAGGATGGAACCCGGCGATGAGACAATTTCGTCTACGGGTCCGTCGACGAAAGTGTTCAGCGTGGAGTCGTATACCGCCCATCCCCAGTCTTCACCCAAACCCGCACAGACGTTGGTGTAAGTGATCAACACGTCTGCGGTAGATGGAATCGTCGCGGCGCCAGTAGCCCAACGTACCGCGCTGCACGCATTGGTAGTGCCCGGCTGGTACACGTCCCCGACCGGTGGGGTCATGAACTGTTCAAGGCCGTTGCCCGCCGACAGCCACTGAGACGTGGGGACCAACTGAAATGGCGTCGGAACCTCGTCCAGGTTCGTGGGAGTTTGGCCGGACGCGTAGGGGGCCTCACCGGCTGTGCCCCCACCAATGAAAGCGCCGTCGGGGGCCCACGACCCAGAGCTGTTGCTCCAAGGCTGCGTGTCGCGCTGTAACCGCTGTCTCGCGGAACGTCGTAAGAGCCGTTCTCCAACTGGGAACACACAAGACCTTGGCCTAAGGCCGCGCATCCTGTTTGGTTGGATTGGAACGTGCCCGAAAACAGGGTCGGGGAGCTGCCGAGTGCCGACTGCACGTCGTTCCCCGCAGCCAGCGGTCCGCCGAAGAGGTATCCCTGCGTCGGCGCAGTAAGTGTCAGATAGCTTTCAACCGATGCTGATATCGGTGCTGATTGCGGCACGAGAAGCATCGGGCCGGGGCTTTTGATTGATCCCGCGAGCAGGAAACTTGATCCCATGAACGGCCCACCTGAGGCTGCATCAAGCCAGTCCGAAGTGGCGCCAAACGTCGTCGCGTTGGGGAAGAAGGTGGTCGCAACTGCAACCGAAGTTCCGTAGAGATCCTGCCCGTATACGGGGATCGCGCTCGGATCAGCACCGTAAGCGGCAAGCGGTCCACCGATCGCGTACCGAGTATCCCCCGGGTGCGCTGCGAGGTACGAGGCGGTCCCGCCCGCCTCAGTGTCCTGGGTCGACCCGTTGGTGTAAAGGATCACTCCGTGGTTAACCACGGCGGCCGGGACAGCCGACAGGGCGTCGTAGGGGGTCAGCCCGGTCGCCTCGAAGATCGTGGTCGGATAACTGCCCATCGCATTCGCGATATCAACGGCTGTCGTCCACAGGTTCGTGCCAGCCAATAATGGACCTGACGCTCCCATTGGCACGTTGTAGGCGCACGCCACTAGTTTGCCGTTGCTGTTGTAGCACCCGAGCATCGCCAAGGCGGCGTATATCTCAGGGTTCAAAGCGACGGGCCCGCCCAGGACGTAGACGGTACCCCCTATGGGGAGAACGCGCTCGATCTCGGTTGCGACCCGGCTGTCCAGACTGCAGCCGTAGTAGTTGACGCCTCCATAAGCGGTGGTCTGGTCGGAGCTGGTAAGGGCGCCAGTGGAAGGATTTGTTACTGTGGAGCAGGGGCTGGCGTTAGCCGCGGGTGTGAGCAAGAGGGGTCCGTGCTCGTAGGCGGCCAACGGCCCACCCGCTATAGCGTCGGAGAAGGTGCCCGTGTCCGCTAATACCACTGCCTTGGCCGAGCCGGCGGTGGGAAACTCTTGCTGGGAGATGACCATCGAGGTGCCTACCGCGTCTGTTCCGTAGATGCGCTGGACGTTGACCGAGGCCGCAGCCGGGGTCACGCCGACCGCCGTCAGGAACATCCCTACAGATGCAAAGAAGGCCAATCCCGCCAGAATCCACCCACGACCCCGCATGACAGCAGGACGTAGTCCTCGGTTGTGAGCCACTAAGAAAAAACCAACAGGCGCCATCAAGACACCATGTATCCCCCGGCCGAATCCCTTACGCGTCTCCGGCCGCGTGGAAACAGACGCGCGACGATTGCACAAGGCCATCTTCCCTGCCCCCGTTCGGTTTTCCGCCAACAACCCGAATTATGAATTATAAGGAGACACGTGCCAGTTAGCAAGCTTGGATTCTGTGAGTAAGGCGGTCATGGTGGAGGTGAGCGGACTCGAACCGCCGACTTCTACGTTGCGAACGTAGCGCTCTACCGACTGAGCTACACCCCCGTACCGTTGCTCAGGATAGCGTCGACCCTGTCCCACCCGTCACCCGCCCGTCCCTGCATTGGAGCCATACTTGCCACTGGTGCCGTGCCGGGCGCCTTAGCTTCGGCGAAGCGATCTCTCGATGGTCTCTTGCAGAGCAGATTGGAGGACCGTCGACGTCACGTCGGAACGGCTGCGCTCCACCACGGCGCGCAGGGAATCGGTAGCACGGCGCAGCCCACCGGTGATTGCGTCGGGGTACTCCACACTGACAAGCAGGTCGTAGACATCCTCCATTGCGAGGAGCAGCTCCTCACCGCGGGCGATCTCCCCGGCGCGGAGGCGATCGAGCAGGTGCCGGCGGAGCTCCGAAGCAGCCTCGGCAAGGCCGTTGAGCCAGGCGGCCAGCCCCACTTTCAGGTCTTCGAAGCGTGAGAGGGGGTCTCCGCCAACAAGAGCAACCGTGAGACGCGCCTCGGCGTACTCCTTCTCCGCGTCGTGTAGGAAGCCCGCCGCGGCCAATACAGGAAAAGGCCCGAGCACGTCTTGCGCTCGGCGCAACGCCATCTCCGCCTCCGCCAAGCGTTCGGACGCCGCTGCGGGTTCGAGGCGGTGAACCGCGCGGATCGCCAGCCCGCATGCTCTTATGCTCTCCCGGCAACGAGCGAGCGCCTCCTCGCGAGCACGGTGGGTCGCCTCGAGTCGCTCCAGGGCTTCTTTTCCTAGCTCTGTGAGCTCGGTGCTGAGAGATCGAGCCGGCACGAACGTGGTCAACCGCTTCAGCGGGCGACCACTCGGCGAATCACGATCGAAGATTCGCGATCCACCGGTTGTGGCAGGAAGCGCAGCTTCACCTCACGTTCGAGCGCTCGGTTACGCAAGCGCACGAGAAGGACCACGTAGGCGGTAAGCGCGACCACTGCCACACTGGTCACCGCTAGCAGCAGACGAGCAGCCGGGATCGCTCCTAACAGTCCGGTGCATACCACAACGAGCAGCAGCGCCAACAGTACTTCACGGCGACGCTTGCACGCTTCGGCCCGGAAATAGGGGTCTGGCCGACGCACCGACGAGGCTCTGATGTGCTGGCCGCTGACAGGTGGTGCCGCATCTGGCCGAACCACGATCAGCCCTGGGCGGTTGCCACTGTGTGGATGCGCCCCGATGTGGGTCGCGGGCAACGAGGCGTCGAGTCGGTGAATCGGGTCCACCAATGAGGGCCCCGTGTGCTGAAGTACGCGCAACTGACGATGAAAAGCTCCGATCGAGTCTGTCGAGTGGCGCTGCGCACCACGGCGCAAGAGGCTGGGCCCCAGCACCACCGCCCACACCAACAGAAGAATAAGTAGGACCACGATCGTCAAGACCCCTCGACCTACCTTCCGATCCTGGGACCCTACCTAAGAGCCCCGCGCGACTGGTGGATGGTCGGGAACCGTCCGCGCCCCCGCAGTCCCCTGGGTTACCTGACTATCTAGTCGACGCGGGCCCGCCACGCAAACCCGAATACACGAGGCACCGCGAACACAGCCGACCGGGGCACAGCGACCCGCCGCCGAACGTGTGAGCTGGCGACTAGAAGGCGCATGAAGTGCTGGAGCGCTCCTGGCAGCGGATCTCCACCCCCAGGAAGAGGTCCGGGTCGCGAACCGTCAGTGGTGCAGGCCGCATTCGGTCTTGGAAGATCCCGCCCAACGCCCTGCTCGCGGATCCTCGCCCGGGGCCACCGGGCTTGTGGTCGGGGAGCAACCGATCGACAAGTACCCCTTCGTGACAAGTGGATGCACGGGCAGGCTGTGGTCAACCAAGTAATCGGTGATGTCCTCGTCGCTCCACGTGGCTAGGGGGTTCACCTTCACGAGCCCGCGCGCCTCGTCCCACGAAACGATCGGCGCACCCGCGCGAGTGGGCGAGTCGCACCGCTTGAGCCCGGTGATCCAAGCCTCACGTCCTTGAAGCGCCTCGTCCAGCGGCACCACCTTGCGCAGCTCGCAGCACCTGTCGGTCCCGCAAGGCCAGCCTTCTGCCTCGGGACCGGGACGGAGCACGCGAAGGTTCAGGTCGTAGAGCGC
>JBELAS010000195.1:0-3666 GCA_049508615.1 Acidimicrobiales bacterium | reverse complement strand
CCAGCCGTTCAGCGGCGCCCCCGGCGGCGCGCCGGAAGTGGATGCGAGCGAACACCACAGTTGTGGCCACGGCCAGCCCTCCCTGCACCGCCAGATCGGCGCCGGCCGTGGGCCCGGGAGAGCCGTGCGCGCCATACACGGCGAACGTCGCCGCCACGGCCCCGATGAACAGTAAAGCTCCGATCCATCGCTGGCCCGCCGCCAGCAGATACGTCGTGAGAACCACCGTCACACTCAGGAACACCATCGCCAGCACGAGCAGCCACAACGCCGAATGAGCGCCCGAATAACGCGCCGAGAACACGAACGACAAAAGCCACCGAGGAAAGGCGAGCGCTGCGAACAGCAGGGCCCCACTCGGCACCGCCAGAATGAGAAACGTTACGCCCAATTGGCGCAACGCGTGACCGCCTCGGTGCCACTCGATCGCCGCTTCCGGCAACAGGTACCAGCCGAGAGCGATGGCCCCGAACACCAGTGCCTTGCTGGCAACGGAGATCGCTGCATAGGGTCCGGTCGCGCGGGGTGCCGCTCGGCCGAGCATGATGACGTCGACGTTCTGCAGGTATGCCAGCAGTGCCATTGCCACAAGTGCCCCCGAAACATCCAGAAGCAGACGGTGGCGTTCCCTGCGATGGGTCGCGCCTGCATCCTTGCCCGGTAACACCCATCGGCGTTCGTGCACCCACCGTGGGCTCGACCGATCGTGTCTCTCGACGCCGTGGGCCCAAATCTGGTCCGCGGTCAACCGTGCGTGAAGGGCGGTGACCACTTCAGCGAACAAGAAGCCCCACGCGACACCGGCCACGCCCATCCCAGCCCCTACGAAGCAGAGGACGGCTGCCGTGCGGGTTCCTCCTTCCACCAGGAGGTTCACCGAAAGCGTCCTGTAGCGCCGCCGGGCTTGGAGAAGCCCTCGGTCCAGGGAGAGCAAGACCCACACCGAGCCCGCCGCGAGAACGGCGAACACTCCCAAGGGGGCCGGGATGGACAGTACGTGTGCCAGCGGGCCCCTGGTCAAGAAAGCGACAACCGCCACCGCGGCCACCGCAACGATGGCCTGCGTGTGAGCGCGACGTGCCCAGTTGCGCACCGACGCGCCCCGTCCCGTGACAGCCAGTGCAGTGACACGCCGAACCACTCCCACGACCACGGCGGTGCCGGGCATGGACATTATGAGGAACAGGCTCGTCAACTGGGCCAGCGCGCCATAACCACGAGTCGTGAGCAGCCGCGCGAGCAGCACCGTCACCACCACGTTCGCGCCGTTGGCGGCGAACCCAGCCAGGGCGAGCGGGCCAGCGTCGCGAAGCCCGGCTCGCATCCCGCCGCGACGTTCACGAACTTCCGCGCCACGACCCGAACCGTCTCGTCCGTCCCGACCGTTCGGCAGCGAGACCCCGGCGACCTCCGTCTCCGGCCCGACTACCTGGATCCACGGGCGCGCTTCGAGGGAGAGCGCCCCTGGGGCGCGCTCCACCTCGATCTCCATGGATCCCTGTTGACGCTCCACGTCCCCGTCGACGGTCACGGCTCGGAACTGCCCCCGCACCCCGTCAAAGCTAGCCGCCGGATGCATATCCACCATCTCCGAGGGCCACCGGCCGCCTCCTGGCATGATCTCGGTGCCGCCGGGGACATGTTCGACCTGCGGACCCGCGCCAGCGCCAAGCTGGTCAATCAGTACCTGTTAGCGCTGGTCAACCGGTGCTTCTCGGGGCTGGTCGCCCTGTGCTCGCTCGCGCTGGGTCATGCCGTCGCAGGAGCTGAGCTAGCTCTGTCGGAGAGAAGAGGTCCCCCGGCGATGCGAACCAGCGGCCGCTTCTGGCGACACGAGGGACTGTCTTTCGGCGCCGCCGCTCCTCGGGCCGACCCAACACTTCACGTGGTGCATCGCGAGCGACTTCTTGCTAAGTGGAATCCCCGAGCGGTATCACGAAGCATCGTCGTGGCCTCGAAGACCACGTGACCGGCCTGGCTCACGCCTGGTGCATCCGGATGGTGCTGGTACATCCGGATGGTGCACGACTGCACACCGACCAACACCACTGGAACCCCTCTGGTGTTCGCACGACCGCGTGCGACTCAACATGCTAGAACACCTCGAGTGGGCCTTGAGGAAATCACGCAGTCCTCCGCTGCTGTTACAGCACCCGTAGCCAGACCTCGCTGGCGGTGGAGCAACCATGCAGAGATCCTGTTGGTGAGCTTCGCCGCTCTTCTCATCGAGATCAGTTACACGAGGCTCATCTCCTACAAGCTGTTCTACTATTATGTCTACCTCGTCATCGGGCTCGCACTGCTCGGAATAGGTACGGGTGGCGTGCTCGTCGCCGTGTCGAAGCGTCTCCGTCGCGCAAGCACGGACAGCGTCCTCTTCTGCAGCTTCTTGTTCGGCGGGGCGAGCACCGTCGTCGCGTATGTGATCGTCGCGTATGTCCGCATCGACACCCTCGCGGTGTGGCGCTACGGAACCTTTGCCTCGTTGAAGAGCCTCCTCATGCTCTTGCTCCTCTGTGTGTGCATCTTCACTTCTTTCATTGCGCCCGGAGTCATCATCGCCACTCTCTTCGGCCGGCGGCCCAAGGAGGTCGGCGGTCTCTACTTCGCGGACCTGACGGGTGCGGGCATCGCCTGTGCCATCGTGATCTATCTGATCAGCTCGGTCGGCGTCCCGGCGACCGTCATGATCGCGGCCGTCGCCATGGCGACAGGCGCTGTGTGGGTCGGTCTGCGCATACGGCCATCACTGGTCGCGCTTGCTTGCGCCGTACTGGCGCCCGCGGTCGTCGCCGTCATCGCGCCCGGGATCCTGCCGACCCAGCGAATCGACACGAGCAAGACGATCCAAACCACGACACCCATCGTCTACTCCGATTGGGGACCCGTGTTCCGCGTCGACGTAGGACCGGAGCGAGCCTACGGACCCAATCACCCGGGAAAGATGCGAACCGAGGCCATAAACCTCTTCCATGACGGCATCCTCGGAGCCGCCATCTACCACTGGGACGGTCGGCTGTCCTCTCTCTCGGTCTACGACTTTCCCCAAGACCCTCGCGCGATCCCCTTCACACTGCTCGGTTCCTCACCCCAGCATGAAGCCGTGATCGGTGCTGCCGGGGGCCACGAAGTGCTGGCGTCGCTCTACTACGGGGCCCAGCACATCGACGCGGTCGAGCTGAACCCCGTCACGGTCAATCTGGTCGCCAACCGATTCTCCAACTTCGACGGGCACCTCGCCCAAGACCCTGCGGTGTCATACATCACTGCTGATGGCCGGTCGTTCATGGCTCGGAGCCACGGTCACTTCGGTCTCATCTGGTATCCCGCACCAGATAGTTACGCCGCAACCAATGGCGCCCTGTCGAGCGCGTACATCCTCTCGGAGAGCTACCTCTACACAACTAACGGATTGGTCTCCAACCTCCAGCACCTGACCAAGAACGGGATCTTCGTCGCGCAGTTCGGCGAGGTCGACGATACATATGACCTGCGAACAACGCGTTTCGTCGCCACTGCCAGACAAGCCCTGCAGGAGATCGGCGTGAACGACCCCAAGGACCACATCCTCGTGGCCATGACCCAGACCCACTTCCTCGGCACGATACCGCTCTCGACCATTGTGGTGCAGCGCAGTTCGTTCACGCCGGCCGAGGTCCACCGCTT
>JBELAS010000194.1:0-3733 GCA_049508615.1 Acidimicrobiales bacterium | reverse complement strand
CCCTCCGAACATCAAGCCCTCTGGGCTTACCCACGACGACGCTCGATTCCGGATCGATCGCACCCAGCGCAGACCCCAGGCTTCAGCTGTGGGAAGGACGCCGAGGACCATGTCCGAAACCCGCCAGACTTCGGACTCCGACCGTGCCACCATGGCGAGGTGATCGAGGACTTCGAACGTTGTTACAGAGCGGTGCAGAGTCGCGACACGAGGTTCGACGGGTGGTTCTTCACCGCCGTCACCTCCACGCGCATCTACTGCCGTCCGAGCTGCCCTGCGATCATCCCGAAGCAGCAGAACGTGCGCTTCTATCCGACTGCGGCAGCGGCGCAGCTAGCCGGGTTCCGCGCCTGCCTGCGATGCAGGCCCGACGCCACCCCCGGTTCACCCGAATGGCTCGGACGCAAGGACGTGGCATCGAGGGCCGTGAAGCTCGTGCTGGACGGCATCGTCGACCGAGAGGGCGTAGCGGGGCTGGCACGCCGTCTCGGCTACAGCGAGCGACAGCTGCACAGGGTGCTAGTAGCCGAGGTCGGCACGGGCGCCGTGTCCCTGGCCCGAGCGCAGCGCGCGCAGACGGCGAGGTTGCTCCTCGAGACCACAGCAATACCCATAGCCCAGGTGGCGTTTGCCGCCGGCTTCGCCAGCGTCCGCCAGTTCAACGACACCGTGAAGGAGGTCTTCGCCCGCGCCCCCACGGAGCTGAGACGCGCCGTCACAGGCCGGCGTGGAACCCTCCGTGGTGCCACAGAGCCGGCTTCGACCGCCGCCCAGACCGTCACGTTGCGCCTTGCCTACCGACAGCCCTTCGCCGCCGAACCTCTCTTCGAATTCCTGGGGCTGCGCGCCATCCCGGGAGTCGAGGCGTTCGACGGCACCACCTACCGAAGGAGCCTGCGACTACCGCACGGGAACGGCACCGTCGAGATGACGCCGGCCGACGGGCACGTGATGGCGGTGTTCTCGCTAGGCGACCTGCGAGACCTCACGACCGCTGTCGCCCGCTGCCGGCACCTCTTCAACCTCGACGCCGACCCCGTCGCCGTCGACGAGACCCTCGGGAGGGACCCGCTGCTCCGCCCGTTCGTGCGCAGCGTGCCCGGCAGACGGGTCGCCGGTTCGACCGACGGGTTCGAAATGGCGATCCGGGCCGTCGTCGGGCAGCAGGTTTCGGTGGCAGGAGCCCGTACGGTGCTGGGCAAGCTCGTGGCGGCTGCCGGACGACGCCTGAACGAACCTCGCCCACCGATCACCCATGGGTTCCCCGCGCCCGGCGACCTCGCCGAGGTTGCGGCGACCCGGCCCGAAGCCTTCCTCATGCCGTCGGGACGCCGACGGGCGGTACGAGCCCTGGCCGAGGCGGTCGCCGACGGACGCTTGGTCATCGATCCGGGAGCCGACCCGGCCGAGCTGGAGGCCGGCCTGCTTGTGCTCCCCGGCATCGGCCCGTGGACCGCCTCTTACGTGACCATGCGCGCACTCGGTGATCCCGACGCCTTCTTGCCCACCGATCTAGGACTGCGCCGTGCGGCGGCTCGCCTGGGCCAGCGCGACGACCCTGCATCGCTCGTCTCGCTGGCCGAGAGCTGGCGGCCCTGGCGTGCCTACGCCCTGGGCCATCTCTGGTCCGTGCCGACGACCCGGACCACCGACACGAACACGAAAGAGAGCGCAGCATGACTCACGAGGTGCAAATGAGGAGCCCGATCGGCGTCTTGACGATCGAAGGCAACGAGGATGCGGTCACCGGCATCGAGCTGCCCGGACAAGCTTCGGTCGATGCGCCGAGATCACGAGATCGCGACGCAACCGAAGTACCTGCCGCGCTAGCCGCGGCCGTCGCCCAGCTGGAGGAGTACTTCGCCGGTGAACGCACTGAATTCGAGCTCCCGTTGGAGGTCTCCGGCACTCCGTTTCAACGCCAGGTCTGGTTCGCTTTGGCCGAGATCCCCTACGGCAAGACCGTCAGCTACGCCGAGCTCGCAGCGATGGTGGGCCGACCCAGGGCGTCCAGGGCGATCGGCCAGGCCAACGGGTCCAACCCGATACCGATCGTCCTGCCCTGCCACCGCGTTGTGGCCAGCGGTGGCGGGATTGGCGGGTACGGGGGCGGTCTCACGATGAAGCGCCGCCTGCTCGCCCTCGAAGGGGCGATCTGGACGGACTGAACGCTCTCGCCGACGTGCCTGCAGGACACGTCGACTAAGAGCCGGCCATCATCTCGGCCGATCGTTCAAGCACGAAATTCTGCCCACTCGCCATAGCGAAGACGGCGCCGGAGCACCTTCCCGCCTGGCAGCCGCGGCAGCGACCTCACGTGGACGACCTCGCGCGGGAGCTCGGGCCGGCTGAGATGCTCAGAACCATACGCGCGCAACTCGCCCACTGTCGGTGGGTGCTCGTCGTCGCTCGGCACGACAAAGGCAACGACGCGCTCGCCCCACTCGCGGTCGGCGACACCGGCGACGCACACATCGACAACCGCTGGATGCTCCATCAAGACGCGCTCGACCGCCGAAGGGCTCACATTGACGCCACCGGTCACGATCACGTCTTTGACGCGGTCGAACACGGTCAGGCGCCCATCGGTGCCGAGGCTCCCGAGATCGCCGGTACGCAACCAACCCTCCGGTGTGGTCACCTCCCTTGTTGCAGGCTCGTCGCGGTGGTAACAGCGCATAGCCACGGCGCCCCTGACAAGGATCTCTCCGCCTGGCGACGTGGCGATCTCCACACCATCGAGCGGCTTGCCGTCGTGGACGCATCCTCCGCCGGTCTCCGTGAGCCCGTACGTGGTAAGTAGCGAGGTCCCAACGTCGGCGGCGCTTCGGAGCAGCCCTTCAGGGATCGGGCCCCCACCGACAAGGACGCGACGAAAGCGATGCAAGGGTGTACCGGCGCCGAGGAGCCGCGCCAACATCGTGGGAACGACCGACACGAGCGAGCAACGGCCTGCCGAGTCCCCTACTGCGCTGACGTCGAAGCTGGGATGGACCGTGAGGGCCGTGTCGCAGAAGTAGCTGCGAGCAACGATGGCCAATCCCGCGATGTGGTGCAGCGGCACGCACGCGAGCCAGTGGTCCTCTTGCGGCGCGAGATCGAGCGCTTTGCCCACCGCACGAGCCGAGGCCTGCATGGCTTTGCGGGTGAGCACGACATGGCGCGGCTCTGCTGTGGTGCCGGAGGTCGTGACCACTGCAGCGACATCGCCTGGCACCGGTTGACCGTCACGCAGCGGGTGCCGCCCCGTCGAGTCGACCAGGTGTGTGGGTCGCAGGACCTCGAACAGGGAAGCGGCCTTCGCCCGCGGTGCCCGCAGGTCGACGACCGTGACGGCCTCGCCGAGCTCCCACGACATCTCGACCGCCGTCGCGGCCTCCGGCGCCGGCAGGCATATGGCGACAAGCGGCGATTCGCAAGGCGCTGGCACCGACGCTAGGTTAACCATAGGAGTAGATGCTCTCAGAGTCAGGCGTCCCATGAACGACCCCAACCCCGTGTCGATTCGGCCCGGCGCCGCCTGGGAGGCGGTTGAGACCGGCTACGGCGACGTTCGCTACGAGGTCGCCGAGGGTATAGCCAAGGTCACGATCTGCCGGCCCGAGGTCCGCAACGCCTTCAGGCCCACCACCCTCTTCGAACTTCAAGATGCGCTCGAGCGCGCCCGCAACGATGCGGAAGTCGGCTGCGTCGTGCTCAGCGGTGAAGGGTCCGAAGCCTTCTGCTCAGGCGG
>JBELAS010000193.1:0-3743 GCA_049508615.1 Acidimicrobiales bacterium | reverse complement strand
TCGCGCGTGCGCGCAAGATCTAGGTGATCGCGAGCATCTGCTCCAGGGCCACGCGAGCCGAGGTGGCGGTGTCCGGGTCGACCGTGATCCGGTTCACCACCATTCCGTCGGCCAGCGACTCGAGGACCCAGCAAAGATGAGCGGCGTCGATTCGAAACATCGTCGAGCAGGGGCACACGAGCGGGTCGAGAGACACGATGGTCTTGTCCGGATGTTCGTCGGCTAGGCGCTTGACAAGGTGGATCTCGGTCCCCACTCCAAGGACAGCGCGCGGAGGAGCCTCCTCGACGGCGCTGATGATGAAATCGGTCGAGCCGGTGGCGTCGGCGAGCTCCACCACCTCGTGCGCGCACTCGGGGTGCACCACGACCGTGCCTCCGGGGTGCTCGGCCCGGAACGCAGCGACGTGCTCGGGGCGAAACCGCTGGTGGACGGAGCAGTGACCCTGCCACAGCAGAAACGTCGCCTCCTTCACGTCCAGCTCGCAGAGCCCTCCCAGCTCGAGACGGGGGTTCCACACCTTCATGTCCCGCTCGGTCCAACCGAGCTGGTGGCCGGTGTTGCGTCCCAGGTGCTGGTCGGGGAAGAAGAGGACCTTGTCGCCGCGCGGTGTGCCCACCTCCGGGTCGAGAGCCCAGCTGAGCACCGCCCGGGCATTCGAGGAGGTGCACACCGAACCGCCGTGGCGGCCCACGAAGGCCTTCAGGTCTGCCGAGGAGTTCATGTAGGTGACGGGGACGATGCGATCGGTGTCGGTCACCTCGGCGAGTGACTCCCATGCCTCTTCGACCGAGTCGAGATCGGCCATGTCGGCCATCGAGCACCCGGCGTTCAGGTCCGGTAGCACCACCTGCTGGTGCTCGGCCGTGAGGATGTCGGCGGACTCTGCCATGAACTGGACCCCGCAGAACACCACGTACTGGGCATCGTGACGCTCTGCGGCGATGCGGGACAGGCCGAAGGAGTCCCCCCGGGCGTCCGCCCAGCGCATCACCTCGTCGCGTTGGTAGTGATGTCCGAGCACGAGGACCCGGTCGCCGAGCGCGGCCTTGGCCGCGCCGATATGCCCGTGGAGCTCCTCGGGCGTCGCCGTGGTGTAGCGCTCTGGTAGCGCACGCTGTATGCGGAGCATCTAGACCCCCTTCGGGGAGCGCTCCGACACATGGCCGGCGGGGACAGCCTGGTCGCCCATCCGCGGGGTTGTCGGCCTCGGAGCGAGTATGTACGCCGGGGTACCAGGCCGGCGCTGATCCCACTCTAGCGGGTCCGTGTCGCCGCGAACTTGGCTAGGAGCAAGCTGGTACGACCAGCGGCAGTAGCCGCCGGTCGAGGCCATGCAGGGCGTGCACGAGGCGGCACCGGCTTGCGGCACAGTAAGAGCAGTGCGCGAGCGGCCTCAACCCAGCGAGATCCCCGACTCCCCGGGCTCCTACCAGTTCCTCGATGCCGAGGGCAGGGTCCTTTACGTGGGGAAGGCCAAGTCGCTTCGCAGCCGGGTGTCGAGCTACTTCGCCGACCCCGCCACTCTGCCGCCGCGGACCGCCCAGCTCGTGGCGACCGCAGACCACGTCGAGTGGATCCAGGTGGCCAACGAGGTCGAAGCCATCCTCCTCGAGTACGCACTGATCAAGCGCCAGCGGCCGCGCTTCAACATCCGTCTCGTGGACGACAAGAGCTATCCCTACCTGGCGGTGACACTGGCCGACGAATGGCCTCGTGCGGCGGTGATGCGCGGACGCCGGCGCCCACGCATTCGCTACTTCGGCCCCTACGCCCACGTGGGGGCGCTTCGCGACACGCTCGACCTGCTGCTGCGTACCTTCGGTGTCCGGTCGTGCTCTGACGTCAAGTTCGAGCGCCACGTGAAGCTCGGAAAGCCGTGCCTCCTCTACCACATCGAGCGTTGCTCGGGACCTTGCATCGCTGCGGTGGAGCACGAGGACTACAAGCGGCTGGTGGAAGACCTGATGTCGTTCTTCGCCGGCGGTACCGACGACGTGGAGCGAAGGCTGCGATCGGAGATGCGAGAGGCGGCCGAAGCGCTCGACTTCGAGCGCGCCGCACGCCGGCGCGACCAGCTGGCGACGTTGTGCACGGCGATGGAGCGCCAGCAGGTGGTGACCGAAGGTCCCGAGGACCTCGACGTGGTCGGCATCGAGGACGACCCGCTCGAGGCCGGCGTGTGTGTGTTCCACGTACGGCGCGGCCGCATCGTCGGTCGCAGGGCCTTCGTGGTGGACAAGGTCGAGGAGCTGAGCCGCCCGCAGCTCGTGGGGCGCCTCCTCGAGCTGCTGTACGCGGACGCAGAACCTACACAGCCCGAGCGCCGGCGGCGGGCGAGGCGCGGCATCGACACGGAGGGATGGACCTCGGGGGCGGGGGACCCGGCAACGTGGGACGCAGGAGACCTGGCGGTGAGCGGGGTCCCGCGTCTCGTGCTCGTTCCAGAGCTGCCCGAGGACGCCGAGGCTTACGGCGCCTTCCTGTCGGACCGCCGGGGCGGGCCCGTCGTGCTGCAAGTGCCCAGACGCGGCCGCAAGCGTGCCCTCATGGAGACAGTCGCCCGTAACGCGTCCGAGGACCTCGCCCACCATCGCCTGCGCCGGGCGTCGGACTACGACAGCAGGGCACGAGCGATCGAGTCGCTTCGCGTGGCACTCGGAATGCAAGAGGCGCCGTTGCGTATCGAGTGCTACGACATGAGCCACCTCCAGGGGACCGACTACGTGGGCTCGATGGTGGTGCTCGAGGACGGGCTCGCACGAAAGAGCGAGTACCGCCACTTCCGCGTCCGTGACGTACCGGGCAACGACGACTACGCGGCCATGGAGGAGGTGCTCACCCGGAGGCTCAGTACCCTGACCGAGGAGCGCTCGAAGCCGCTTTCGAGGACCGCTAGACGATTCGCCTACCCGCCCCAGCTGCTGCTCCTCGACGGGGGAAAGGGCCAACTGTCGGTGGGCGTGCGGGTCCTCGAGCGGCTGGGTCTGACGGACCAGATCGCCGTGGCCGCGTTGGCCAAGCAGTTCGAGGAAGTCTTCGTGCCCGGCCGCGCCGAGCCCCTGCACATCGCGAGGGGGTCCGAGGCGCTCTTCCTCCTGCAGCGGGTGCGCGACGAGGCCCATCGATTCGCCATCTCGTACCACCGCCGCCTGCGCGCCAAGCGCATGAGCACCAGCACCCTCGAGGGTGTGGCGGGCCTCGGCCCGGCGCGCAGGGCGAGGCTCTTGCGGGAGATGGGAAGCGTCCGCGCGCTGCGCCAGGCGTCGTACGAGGACCTCGAGTCACTCGGCTGGCTGCCCGGGCGCGTGGCCGGCGCCGTCTACGAGCGTCTGCACCCGGTGCGCGCCCCCCGGGCGACGGCGGGTGGGCCTGCCGGTAACGCGTCGGCGCCTCCGCGCGAGACACTCGGGGGTGGCGAGATCCCCGGGGATGCGACGAACTCCGGCGTTCGTCGCTGGGTCGATGGTCGTGGAGGAGACGCCGAGAGCCCTAGCGGGGGAGGATGGGTCCCATGCGTGAGTACTTGCTGATCACCGGCATGTCGGGTGCCGGCCGGTCGACCGCGGCCGCCGCCTTGGAGGATGCCGGCTGGTACGTGATCGACAACATGCCCCCCTCGCTGTTGTCGGAGGTGGCCAACGTCGTGGGTCGCCCGGGATCGGGGACCGAGCGGGTGGCGCTGGTGACCGGGAGGGGAGGTGGTGCACAGATCGACGAGGCACTGCCTGCCATCGACGCCC
>JBELAS010000192.1:0-3744 GCA_049508615.1 Acidimicrobiales bacterium | reverse complement strand
GACCGTCATCAGCTGTCGGCTCGTGCACCGTGGTGAACTACTCGTCTCGGCATTCCTAGTTCCGATCTACTGGGTGATGATGTCAATGGCCGCGGCGAAAGCCGCCTGGCAGCTTGTGACCCAGCCGGTGCACTGGGAGAAGACCTTCCATGGGCTCTTCCCCCAGAGTGCAGAGAATCCCCTTCCAGCTTCGACGAACCACCCATAGCCGTGACCATCCTCTCCGAACGACCAGTAGCGATCGACGGGGACGCTGCGCGAGCGCAAGCCCCCCAGATAGAAGCGCAGTTCGGTCCGAAACCTCGTGTTCGTCCGAGCACGGTCGGCTGGCTTACCGAACGTGTCGACGAGGGTAGCGTTGTTTACGCCTCGTGTTTCGCTCTCTACCTGGTTGTCGCGATGCTGCTGGCGTTCAAGTACCAAGTCTATCCACCCGACGCGGTATCGAGGATGGCGAACGGTTTCTACGTCTTGTACTCGCGGCATCCGCACTTTGCTGCAATCGGGTTCGTGTGGAACCCGCTGCAATCAATCCTCGACATGCTGCCATTGCTCTTCAAGGATGTCTGGTCAGCCCTAGCCAGTCACGATGTCGCTGGGAGCTTGGTGAGTGTGTCTTGCATGACCGGCGCGGTGCACCAGCTTCGCAGAGCGTTGCTCGAATCGGGAGTGCAGCGTGCGCCCAGGCTCGTGTTGACCGCGCTTTTCGCGCTTAACCCCATGATCCTGTACTACGCCGCCAATGGCATGAGCGAAGCCCTTTACCTCTTCACTGCAGTCGCCGTCGCCCGTTACCTGCAGCGTTGGTTCCGAACGAACGACCTCCGCTCGCTGGTTTATGCGGCAGGCGCACTAGGACTCTGCTACCTGGCGCGAAACGAGGCCATCGCCATCTCCGTGACTGCTGGACTCCTCGTCTTGTGGAGGGCATTTGGAAGAACGGTGGGACCCCCACCTCAACGCGTCATAGCCGCACTGACCGACGGAACGGTCTTCCTGCTTCCAGTGGCCGCCACGTTCACCGGGTGGGCATTGGCGAGCTACGTGATCACCGGTCAGCCATTCCAGCAGTTCACCTCGCAATACGGGAACACGGCCGAGCTCGCCATCTACGGGTCATCGTATGGGAACAAGGCCGGGCACGAGGTCGCCCGTCTCCTCCACGAGGCGACTGCCGTGACGTACCTGGCTCCCCTTCTGCCTCTCGTCATACTGGGAGCCTTCGTCGGTGCCCGTAAGTTCCGTGACTGGCAACTCCTGGTGCCCTTGGCGGTCCTCGGTGGAGGACTCGGGTTCATCCTCGTGAGCTACCTCGACAACCAAGTATTCCCATGGTTCAGGTTCTACATCCTTGCAATTCCTCTCGAGGTGCTCGTGGTTGGATCGATCATCTCGGTGGGCCATGCGTCGCCGTCAGGCGCGCGGTCGCCTGCCGTGAGAACAACTCACATAGCTCGTAGTGCCATGTCCCGGAGGGCGGGACCGAGTGTCTTGGCACTCGGAGGCGTCATAACCGCACTTGTCATGATCGGGCCGTCGGATGCGACGACCGCCGCAGGCATGTTCAACCCCAAGGTGGGTATGGAGGAGAGCTTCCAACTGGGCTTTATCGTCCACGAGACAGGGGCCGAAACCGCGGCCCAGCGGGCCAAAGTCGTACCCATGCTCGGCTTCGTCGAACGGCTGCGGCTTTCGGAGGGAAGCGTCGTCACCGACGAGGATCTCGAGGGTTGCGCCACGACCATGATCACACGCAGCACCAACCCCAAGGTCTTCGTGATACCCAATGATGTCGACTTCAGACAGATATTGGCCGATCCGCTTACATTTCACGCGCGCTACATCCTCGTCCCGCCGCCGACTGCCTATGACGCCGGTATCGAGTTATCGAAGACTTATCCGACGCTCTATTACGACGGTGCCGGCTTCGCGACGTTGGTAAAGTCGTTCCAAGCGACTGCCCTGTGCCCTCCCTACCGCCTGTACAAGGTCGTGAGACATCCGTCCGTGATCACCGCGTAGCACGCCCGTTCCATGAATCCCACCCAACCATCGGCCAGCCTGTTCGACCTAGTTGACGCAATCGACGGTTATGCTCGCACGCAATTTGAACTGCTGCAGTGCCTGCGAGAGCTCCGTGCCGAACTCCGTCAAACGGTACCGACCACCGTGAATGGAAACCTGCCGCTAACTCCGATCATCACATCCTTCGTGTCGGCGATCGAACCATCGGATAAGTCGGTGCATTTGCGTGCCAGTGCATGCCCCCCGGCGTCGACAGGGACGGCAGCAACGTCACACTCGCTCATTAGTCCGCGCCGCGACTATGACTACTTCTCCGATCTCGACCAGAAGCTCGCTCGACTCGAAGCACGACTTGCCGAAGGCCGTCCACCTGGACCACAACACTCCCGAGACATCCTCGAACCAACCAGGACTCTCTCTGCCGTCGATGAACGGGTTCGGCACATCCGCAAGGTCAGCATTCTCGAGATCCCGAACGCCTAGCTGCGTCTACCCGACTCCGGTCACCTTCACGACCCAGATGCAACCCGCAGGCGCCTGCACCTGAAGCTGCTGGCGGCCGGAAGTGCTCTCGGGCGTCACCGACTGCCCGGACCCAGCAGCCTGACTGACTGCGGCGACACCACTCGGGCTCGCGCCGGCGGGAACCACGAAGACTTCGAACGCCGGACCCGACGCTGGGGCAGGGGTACAGCGATAGGCCCAGCCTATGTTCCATTGACCTCCGCCTATCGTGAAGGGTGGGCTCGTCCAGTTCCCTTGGGATTGAAACGGACCGAGCAAAGTCTGTGCCGGACCCGTCACAGCAACGGTGGTGGATGTCGCCTGCCCGGCGACGGCTGACCCGGATGATGTGGTCGCAGTCGGCGTCGTCGTCGTGCTGGCAGAGGACCTCGCGCCAGACGATGCAGACCCGCTCGGCGGCGGCGGCGTGTACGACTTGGCGTTGACTTTGCCGCTAGCGCTCGAACCGGATCCGTTCGCCAGGTACTCGATCAACATGCCTCCGAGAAGCGCCACGATCGCGACAGAGACGAGTTGCCAGGTGGCCCACGAACGACGCTCTCTCATGCCAAGGCTGCCCTTGGCAGGTGCTCCGGTGGACGCCCCTTGCACAGGAGGTCCGGTGGGGAAAAGCCATTCCGCGACTCCGGCCGTGGTCGAAGAAGTCTGCTGCGGGGCATAAACCACATCCGAAGCGTGAGGCATAGAGGACCGCAAAGTCAAGGTCGATGTGGAGTTCGCGCATTTGTCGCGAACTTGTTACCGAGAGTTCGGGAAACATGGATCAACCGACGTGCCCCGTGACATGTTCTTTCATGCGGAGGCCGTCCGGCGATCTGAAAACGGTTGCGGTCGTGCCGAGCTCGCCGAAGCGGTCGTTCCCGGACAGGAATCCGAGCAGGAATACTGCAGCTTGGTCGGAGACGCGCGTCGCCTGGAACATGTTGTGGGTCACCACGACAATGGTGACCTCGCGCACCGCTGTGGCCGGAACCGTTCTCCGGTTGTGACCTCTTCCAGGCGCGGAACTAAAGGACCCGACAACCGATCGAATTCGCGAGTATCTTGAGCCCGTGTCGACCTACGTTTCCGAGTTCCGATCCTAGGCTTGTCTGATGACCGACACTGGCGACATTTCGGGCGATCACGCCAGGGAAGAGCTCCCCGGCGTCTCCGTCACGTCCGGCGGGATGCCGAGAGGTGGGGCGGTGGGCC
>JBELAS010000191.1:0-3748 GCA_049508615.1 Acidimicrobiales bacterium | reverse complement strand
GTATGACGCCGCTCACATGGGTCACGCCCAGGTGTACCTGATCTTCGATCTGCTCCAACGCCGCCTGCGAGACCTGGGGCACTCGACGAAGCTCGTGCGCAACATCACCGACGTCGACGACGACATCCTGAGAAAGGCACGAGAGCTCGGGGTGCACTACCTGGACCTCGCCGCCGAGGAGATGTCCCGTTTCGACGCCAACATGCAGGCGATGGGCCTCCTGCCCGTCTACGCCGAGCCCCGTGCCACCTCGGCCATACCCGACATCCTTTCTCTCATAGGTGCGGTCCTCGACTCGGGCCACGCCTACGTGGCCGGTGGCGCCGTCTACTTCGACGTCTCCTCCTTCGATCGCTTCGGTCAGGTGAGCCACCTACCGCGAGCCGAGATGTTGCGCCTTGCTGCAGAGACAGGAGGCAACCCCGACGATCCGAACAAGCGCGACCCGCTCGACTTCGTACTCTGGCAGCCTTCCGCTGCGGACGAGCCCGCATGGGAGTCACGCTGGGGGCCGGGACGACCCGGTTGGCACATCGAGTGCTCGGCGCTGGCCATGCGCGAGCTCGGCGAGACCGTCGACCTGCACGGTGGGGGACGCGACCTCGTGTTCCCGCACCACGAGTGCGAGGCGGCCCAGTCGGAGTCCGTCACCGGTAAGACTTTTAGCCGGCACTGGCTGCATGTGGGAATGGTTGGACTGCACGGGCGCAAGATGTCCAAGTCGTTGGGAAATCTCGTATTCGTAGGCGACTTGCTGAAGGAATGGGAGCCGATGATCCTTCGGCTAGCGCTGCTCGCGCATCACTACCGCTCTGATTGGGAATGGGACGCGCGCGACCTCACCACGGCCGCCGATCGCATAGACCGCTGGCGTTCTGCGACCGGCGGTTCCGGTGGCGCGTCGTCATCAGGCCCGGCGGTGCTGGAAGGGGTGCGGCGGCACCTGGATGCCGACCTCGACGCACCTGGTGCCTTGGTGGTGATCGACGAAGCGGCCGTCGCCGGACACGACGTGACTGAGGCCTCCGCGCTGCTGGGTGTCGAATTATGAGGATGGACGATCTGGCGGATCCGGACCTATAGCCTGTGTCGTTCGAGCTGGGTCGCGCCTTGCAGCGCAATGAGGCCTCGTTGTGAGAGGAGCGGGGCGGAAAGAGCGGGGCGGAAAGAGCGGGACAGCAGGGCCGGAGAAGAAGTGCCGGAAGAGCGGGGCAAGACGAACAGGGCGAGGAATCGGGCCACAGAGCAACACGAGAAAGAGGGACAGACAATCATGGGAGCTGAAGTCACCGTCCGTCTGCCAGACGGCTCGACCAAACAGCTCCCGGCCGGGTCGACCGCGAGCGATCTCGCGGAATCGATCGGCAAGCGTCTCGCCAAGGACGCTGTGGCCGCCCAAGTCGACGGTGCGGAGGTAGACCTTACTGCTGCACTGCGCGACGGCGTAGAGGTGGCGATCCTGACGGGTGACTCGGATGCCGGACGAGTTGTATTACGCCATTCCACCGCCCACGTGCTCGCCCAGGCGGTGTTCGACCTGTGGCCGGGAGCTCATTACGCGATCGGCCCGGCGATCGAGGATGGTTTCTACTACGATTTCGCGCTCCCGGGCGGGGCGACGTTCAGCGACGAGGACATCGAGCGCATCGAGACACGCATGCGCGAGATCGTAACGGAGAACCAGCTGTTCGTGCGCGAGGAGCACACGATCGCAGGAGGATTGGCGCTCTTCGCCGATCAGCCGTTCAAGCGCGAGATCATCGAGGGCGTCGGTTCCGAGGCGGACCTCGCCGCCGAGGCGGCGGGGGACATCGAGCCCGGCACGGGCGCGGTGAGCACGTACCGGAACCCGACTACACGTGGTGTCGACTACGACAGGGGCGGTCGCGCGAAAAGAGCCGACGTTCGCAAGGAGGACGGGCAGTCCGGGGGTGGCGGTTTCGTCGACTTGTGCCGCGGCCCCCACGTGCCTTCGACGGGCCGGCTCGGTCACTTCCGGCTCTTACGGGTGGCCGGTGCCTACTGGCGTGGCGACGAGCGTCGCCCCCAGCTGCAACGGATCTACGGCACGGCGTGGGAGTCCGCGCAGGCACTCGCTGAGCACCTGCACCGCCTCGAGGAGGCCGAGAGACGTGACCACCGGCGAATTGGCGCGGATCTCGACCTGTTCTCTTTCCCGTCCGAGATCGGTTCGGGACTGGCGGTGTTCCACCCGAAGGGAGCGCTGATCCGTCACCTCATGGAGGACTACTCGCGCCGTCGCCACATGAGCTCGGGCTACCAGTTTGTCTACTCCCCGCACATCACGAAGGCAGAGCTGTTCGAGGTCTCCGGCCACTTGCAGTGGTTCGCTGAGTCTATGTTCCCGCCCATCATGCTCGAGGAGGGACACGAGTACCGGCTCAAGCCGATGAACTGCCCGTTCCACATCCTGATCTTCCGATCCCGCCAGCGTTCCTATCGCGAACTGCCGATCCGGCTGTTCGAGTTCGGCACCGTCTATCGCTACGAGAAGTCGGGGGTGGTGCACGGTCTCACACGGGTGCGCGGGATGACGCAGGACGACGCCCACATCTTCTGCACCTTCGAGCAGATGACGGGTGAGCTCGAGTCATTGCTGGATTTCGTCTTGGACCTGCTCCGTGACTTCGGCCTCGAGGATTTCTACCTGGAGTTGTCTACGAGGCCGGAGGGCAAGGCTGTCGGGAGCGAGGAGGAGTGGGAGGCGGCCACCGAAGCGTTACGCGTTGCGGCACAGGCAATGGGCCTGGAGTTGGTGATGGATGTGGGAGGCGGCGCCTATTACGGCCCGAAGATCTCGGTTCAGGCCCGTGACGCCATCGGGCGGCACTGGCAGGTCTCCACGGTCCAACTCGACTTCCAGCTCCCGATGCGTTTCGGGCTCGAGTACGTAGGGGCGGACAACACGCGCCACCGCCCCGTGATGATCCACCGCGCCCTTTTCGGCACGGTCGAACGTTTCTTCGCCATCCTGCTCGAGCACTATGCCGGTGCACTTCCCACCTGGCTCATGCCCACCCAGGTGGCGGTGCTTCCGGTGCGCGACGATCACGATCCGTATGCCGAGCACGTGGTCGTGACATGCCGCAAGGCCGGTCTGCGCGCAGAGATCGATCCGGCCAACGAGCCACTCGGTGGTCGCATCCGCAAGTGGAAGCTCGAGAAGGTCCCGTACGTGCTCGTGGTCGGAGACGACGACACCGCGAACGAAACCGTAGGGGTGAATGCCAGAGGCTCGGAGCGCCCGGACCGTGGGATCGCTCTCGATGCCTTTGTCGCTGCTGCAGCGGCCGAGTCGGAGGCCAAGAGAGCCCCTGAAATGGGCGGAGGAGCTGTTCCGCCGGGCCGAGGTGTGTGACGAGGCGAGTGACGAGGTGAGTGAATTGCACCGACGCCCCCTCGAGCGCACCGCGAGACCCGGCGAGCGCGCCCGGAGCAGACGCCCGCTGAGAACGGTTGCCCGTGACCCGGCTACGGAGTGGTCCGTGCAATGAGCCTCGAGCAGCTCTGGGCCGGTTGGCGGAGCGAGTACGTCGCCTCTGTGGTCCCTTCGGACATCGCGCCGGAGGACGACGGCTGCGTGTTCTGCCAGATCGCGGCCTGCGGCGAACCCGACGAGCGAAACGGCATCGTGTGGCGTGACGAGCACAACATCGCCGTGCTGAATGCTTACCCGTACGCGAGTGGCCATCTTCTCGTCATGCCGGTCCGCCACGTCTCGGATCTC
>JBELAS010000190.1:0-3749 GCA_049508615.1 Acidimicrobiales bacterium | reverse complement strand
TCTCAGCCGTGCTCCACCTTCCGCGCTCCTCCTGGGATTGGCGAGCCAGATCGATCTCCGCCAGGTCATCAGCCAGTCAGGGTTCGAGGTCTTCGTCGATGACGCCGCTTTGCCCGAGCGTGCCCTGCGCCCCGGCCTGCCAGCGAGGCCAGCGAGGCCAGCGAGGCCAGCGAGGCCAGCGAGGCCAGCCAAGGCTGTATCTGTATCTGCCGCCACTAGCGCGGCGGCTCGCATTGGCACTCCGCCCGCACTGTCCGGCTGGCAGGCTGTGCTCCAGGGTGTACCGGGCTCCACGCACGTGACAGGGCGCGTCGGTTCGGGGACGATCTTCGACGCGGTTGCCCCCGAAAACGCATGGCAGCTGGTGGGACCCGGTATCCATAACCAGCACGCGCAGCTCGCGTTTGGTTACGGGACAAGTTTCAAGTTGGACCATCCCGCCACCGTTACCGTCCGCTTCGTCGGGTCATGGCACCACGGGCTGGCGGTGGGAGCCGAGGTAGTGCTGTGGATCGTGGTGCTCGGCGCACTCGGAGGGCGCAGGCGGTGGCTCATCGGGTGGTTCGGACGCTCGCGTCAGAAGCACCAAAGCGATCATCGCTGGCGCCGCGTGCGGACCGTGCTGGTAAGAAGTCTCAGACAGCACGCCCGTGGCCGGGATCTCGTCCACGACGTCTCTACTGGGGAGGACGCTGGGTGACCCAGGCGGGTTGGCACACCGAGCCGGTCCCGGCGAGCAAGCCGTCTCGTCGCCTCCGGCCGCTGCTCGCAGGAGAGGCCGGCCGGCGGCTCCGGCTGCTACTGGCAGTGGTCGCGGTGGTGACGGGTGTTGCGGTGGCTGACGGCTCGACGGGGCGGTCGGGCTCGTCCGTGTCGCCGCCGACCGCGGTTGGTTCGGCCACCGGGGCAGTGGTTACTGCCTCAGGCGCGGAATCGTCGGCCTGGTTCTGCGTGGGGGGGAGCGGTGTCGGCGGAAGCGCCGTGGGAACGCTGGTGCTGACCAATCCGACGGCCCGCGCGGTGGATGGCACGGTTTCGGTCGCGCCGGTAGGTGGCAGCCCCACTTCGACCCGGGTGTCGGTCCCTGCCGAGGACCAGATCAGCTTGGTCCCCGCGGGGGTGGTGCCGGGGTCCTGGGTGGCGGCCACGGTCTTGTTGGACGGTGGAGGTGCAGGTGTATCGGAGGTGGTGGCCGGCCCCCTCGGCTGGAGCATGGCTCCGTGCGCCTCGTCGACTGCTTCGAACTGGTACTTCGCGCACGGCTCGACCGCCTCGGGAGCCAGCCTCTACCTGTCGTTGTACAACCCCTCGACGACCGACGCCGTGGTGGACGTCACCTTGTACTCGTCTTCTGCCGGCGTGGTGCAGCCTCCGGCGTACCAGGGGATAGCAGTACCTGCCGGTTCGCTGGTGGTCGAGAACATCGGCGACCACTTGACGAGCGACTCGGCTGTGGCGACCGAGGTCTCGACCTCGTCGGGAACGGTGGTTGCCGCCGAGCTGCAGTCGACATCGCAAGCCGGTGGTGGCGGGTCGTCTCTCCTCCTTGGTGTGCTGTCGCCCGCCACAGAGTGGGACTTCCCGCAGAACATCGACCCGCCCGGCGGGAGCATGGTGTTCCACGTGTTCAATCCATCGGACAGCGAAGCCTCGGTCTCGGTGAACGTGGGACTCGCACAGGGTGAGGCCGAGCCGTTGTCCATTCGAGTCCCGCCTCATTCGGGGTCGGATCTCGTGGCCGAGCACGAGACGCGGATCCCTACCGCCAGTCCTTACGCACTCGAGTTCACAGCCGCCGGTGGGGTAGGGATTGTCGTCGACCGCGAGATCTTTGCGCCGGCGGGCTCACCTGCCCCTCAGGTAGGTCAGGTGCACGGCGTTCCCGGTGGCGCCCCCCGAGCACTCCTGCCGGCCGTTATCCCTCCGGCTACGGGCGCGGCGTTCCTCACCATCTCGGACCTGTCGTCGCATCCCGTTACGGTCACGGTCGAGCGCATCGCCCACCGAGTGCCACTCGCAGGTCTCGATCGTCGTCTCGTCCAGCCGGGCAGGTCCCTGATCGCAGCCCGGCAGGCCGGTTCGCCGATCGGTATGGCGCCGCTCTTGGTCGTGGCGAGCGGCCGGGTCGCTGTCGAGCTCGACGCCGCTCCGACAGGCACACCCGGTACGGTGGTCGTTCCCGCGCTCGCCATGGGTTGAACTGCCAGTCGGGAGGTGCTTACTTCGGGTTCTTGCCTGCTGAGGGGCCCGTCGCCTCGGGCTCTCCGACTGCGCCGTTGGGTGTCGGGGCACCGCCCTGCGCAGCACTGTTCTCGGTGCCTGAGCCTGTCCCGGCGTGGGGGCTTCCGTCGACCTGCGGACTTGCGCCGGCATGCGAGTCCTGCGGCGAGGATGCGGCGCTGTGGGCGGGCGCCTCGGTCGGGGCGAAGTGGGGAACTGCTGTCGCGCCCGTATCGTGTACCGGTCTTCCGTAGGCGGTGTCGACCAGCTTGGCGATCTCTGTTCCGTCGAGCGTCTCGCGTTCGAGCAACCCTCTGGCGACCGCGTCGAGACCGCCGCGGTGTCGGCTGAGCAACTCGATGGCCCTCTCCTCTTGCACGCGAAGGATGCGTGACACTTCTGCGTCCACGACCCGCGCTGTGTCCTCGGAGTAGTCGCGCGAATGCAGAAGATCCTCGCCCAGGAAGACCATGCCCTGTGATCCCCACGCCATCGGGCCGAGCTCTTCGCTCATTCCCCACTCGCGCACCATCTTCCGGGCCATCTCGGTGTTCCCCACCAAGTCGTCGCTGGCGCCCGTCGACAGGTCGCCGTAGACGAGGAGCTCGGCGGCGCGCCCTCCCATCCGCACGGCGAGCGAGTCCTCGATCACCTCGCGCGGGTAGATGTGTCGCTCCTCGAGGGGTAGCTGCTGGGTGACGCCGAGGGCCATCCCTGTCGGGAGGATGGTGACCTTGTGAACGGGATCGGCGTGGGGGAGCACGTAGGCCAGCACGGCATGGCCTCCCTCGTGGAAGGCGACCCGCTCCTTTTCTGCCTCGGAGAGGGCCAGGCTTTCTCGCGCCTGGCCCATGAGCACCCGGTCTCGCGCTGCCTCGAAGTCCCGCATATCCACCTGGTGCGATCCTCGACGCACCGCGTGGAGTGCAGCTTCGTTCACCAGGTTTGCCAAGTCGGCACCGCTCATCCCCGGAGTACCCCGGGCAACGAGCTCGAGGTCGACATCGGGTCCTATCCGCTTGTCCTTGCAGTGCACCTTCAGGATCGGCAGTCGTTCCTCGAGGTCGGGGAGGGGTACGACGATCTGCCGGTCGAAGCGCCCCGGTCGCAGCAAGGCGGGGTCGAGGATGTCCGGTCGGTTCGTGGCGGCCATGATGACCACGCCTTCTGCGGGGTCGAAGCCGTCCATCTCGTTCAGCATCTGGTTGAGCGTCTGCTCGCGCTCGTCGTGTCCACCGCCCAGTCCGGCGCCGCGCTTGCGACCGATGGAGTCGATCTCGTCGATGAAGATGATTGCCGGGGCTTGCTTCCGGGCGGTCTGGAACAGGTCGCGTACTCGGCTGGCGCCGACGCCGACGAACATCTCCATGAAGTCAGAGCCGCTCACCGACAGGAACGGAACGCCGGCATCACCGGCCACGGCACGCGCCAGCAACGTCTTGCCACTTCCGGGCGGCCCGACGAGCAGGATGCCCTTCGGGATCTTGGCGCCGATGTCCATGAAGCGGTGAGGCGACTTCAAGAAGTCG
>JBELAS010000019.1:0-11586 GCA_049508615.1 Acidimicrobiales bacterium | reverse complement strand
CGTACCGGCCGGGTCCCTCCACGGCCGGTCGTCCCCTCCACACGGCCACAGGGACCTTCACGAGGGCAAATGCCCCCGACGAGGCGACCACCCGTTCGAGCTCGGTGTGGCCGGAGGGCCGCAAACTCAGGCCGGGCTTACCGCCTGGGTGAGGCGCGCAACGAGCCCGCCGGTGGCGAGGTCGTGTGCGACACGAACCGCGGAGACGATCGCCCGGGCTGAAGAGGAGCCGTGGCTGATGACACACACGCCGTCGACCCCTAGCAACATCGCTCCGCCGACGTTGTCGGGGTCGAAGGTCTCGGCCAGCGGAGCAAGGTACGGGAGCAGGACGTCCCCGGCACGCTTGGTGGCGTCGTCGGTGCTGATCGTGCCGAGCACCTCTTCCATGAAGAACTTGACCGCCCCCTCGAGGGTCTTCAGGGTCACGTTGCCGGTGAAACCGTCTGTGACCACGACGTCGGCGGCGCCGCGCAGGAGGTCTCGTCCTTCGACGTTGCCCACGAAGCGCAGTCCAGGTGCAGCCAACAGCGCACCGTGAGCCTCCTTCACGAGCGGTGATCCCTTCGAGCTCTCCTCGCCGATGGAAAGAAGCGCCACGGACGGATCCTCGACCCCGTATCGCGCCGATGAGTACACGGCGCCCATCTGGGCGAACTGGACGAGCATTGCCGGGTTGCACTCGGTGTTGGCGCCCGCGTCGAGCAGCACCGTGGGCTGCGACACGAGGTTGGGGATCGGGGTGGCGATGGCCGGCCGGGCGACTCCCTTGAGACGGCCCATTCGCAGCACCGCGCTCGCCATGGCCGCCCCGGTGTTGCCCGCGCTGACCATGGCCAGCGCACGCCCGTCGCGCACCGCCTCGGCAGCGCGCACGAGAGACGAGTCCTTCTTTCGGCGCACGGCTCGAGCAGCGTCCTCGTCCATCGAGACGACCTCGGAAGCCGGGAGCACCTCCAGCCCTCCGGCATCGCCCACCTGATCCGGTGGTCCCACCAGCACCACCGCGATCCCGAACTCGGCCACGGCCTGGCGGGCTCCGGCCACTATCTCACCAGGGGCGTGGTCGCCGCCCATGGCATCCACCGCGACCGGCAGGTTCATCCGATCAGTCGGTCTCGACTGCCTGACGACCCTTGTACCACCCGCAGGTCGGGCACACCACGTGCGGCAACTTGGCCTGGTGGCACTGTGGGCAGACGCTGCGAGCCGGCGTGGAGAGCACCCAGTTCGAGGCGCGCCGACTGCGGCTCTTGGCCTTCGAGGTCTTCTTCTTGGGGACGGCCATCAGCGATCACCAGCTACTCAAGGGCGCGGGGGTCGGGGGTTCGACCACGATAGCCGGTGGAGCATGCTCCTTTAGCCGCCCCGGGGCTCCTCGGCGGCGCCGATGTCCCCGAGGCGAAGCACCTCGAGGGTAGCCCAGCGAGGATCTTCGAGAACCGGCTCGCAGCTGCAGCTCTCCTGGTTGCGGTTGGCACCGCAACTCGGACAAAGGCCACGGCAGCCTGTGAAACAAAGAGGGGCTTGGGGCAACTCCAGAACCACCGCGTCGCGGACCAGGGGCTCGAGATCGACGTCGCCACCGATGAACGGGTACGTCTCCGAACCGTCACCACCCTCGGTGTAGTGCTCGAACACCTGAACGCGCACCGTGCCCGAAGCCGGGCTGAGGCAGCGCCGGCACTCACCGACCCACGAAGCGCTCACAGACCCCACGACCGACACCGCTCTCCCCACGGACTCGAGTGTGACGTCCACCTCGACCTCGGCACCTTCGGGAACGGCACTACCGGAGCAGGCGAGGCCCTCGACGGTGCCCCTGCGCACCTCGTGCCAGCGCGTGCCCGGCACGCGCCTGAGCTTTGCGACGTGGACGATGAACGGACGCCCCGACATCGGTTCCCCCTCCTTGCCGGCAACCGCGAACAAGACCGACCGGGCGCCTACTCGCGCGTCGCCTTATCTCTCGTCCTGGTCGAAAACCGCTCCATATCCACCGGAGCCTCCGGCAACCTCGCCGTCGGGCCCCTGTGCCCCCGGGTTCTCGCCCGGCGCTTGCGGCCAGCCCGCTCCCTCCGCAAGCGGGGATGGCGTGGCGCGAAGCTTCTCGCGCCCGGCGAGAACCGTCTTCAAGGTGCGCTCGAGCACTATCTCGAACGACGCAAGTTTCTGGTCGCAGAAATCGTCGGCTTCGTGGCGAAGGCGACGCGATTCCTCACGGGCTTCTTCCACTATGCGCTGTGCCACTTGGTTGGCCTGACGCACGATCTCGGTCCGCTGGACCATCCGCTCGGCCTGGACTCGCACCTCCTCGAGCAGGCTGTCGGCCTCGCGCCTGCGCGACTCGATGAACTCGTCGCGCTCGCGCAAGAGCCATCGAGCCTGTCGCATCTCGTCAGGCAGACGATCGAGGGCTCCCTGTAGCAGCTCCAGCAGCTCTTCGCGCGACACGAGCACCGACGACGACAAAGGCATGGTCCTTGCGCCGTCCAGCACTCCGATGGCCCGCGAGAGGAGGTCCTCGGTGTCCGGGAACTCGACAGCCTCCTCGTCCTCGACCGAGCGCCGGGCGAACGGATCCTCCACGAACGGGTCGTCGTACTTGTCGTCGTTCATCACATCGCCCTCTTCGAGGGCGCCCACGAACAGGTTGTTCTGTGCATCGGTTCGCTTGCCTCGTGTTCGCTCACGGGCCGAACTTCTCCCGGAGCCGTTCCGCCACGACACTGGGGACGAAGGCGCACACGTCGCCGCCGTAACTGGCCACCTCGCGCAGCAGGCGCGAGGAGAGGAACGAGGTGGTGGAGCTGGTGGGGATGAACAGCGTCTCGACGCCCGACAGCTGCCGGTTCATCTGTGCCATCTGCAGCTCGTTCTCGAAGTCGGAGATAGCGCGCAGTCCACGGACGATGGCGCTGGCGCCGACTTCGCGCGCCACCTCCACCACCAGCTTCGCGACGGATACGATCCGCACGTTCGCCAGGTGCGCCACGGCTTCGGTGATCATGCTCCCGCGGTCTTCGCTGCTGAAGAGGGCCTCTGCCTTCTGGGGGTTGCGCAGGCACGCCACGACCACCTCGTCGAAGAGCTGGCTCGAGCGCTCGACCACCTCGAGGTGGCCGTTGTGGAACGGGTCGAACGACCCGGGGAACAGTACCGTGGTCACAACGCGCCTCTCTGGTTCATCTCCGGGGTGGTGCGGAGATCCGCGGCACGGCTGCGCACACTGTCGTCGCCATATGAGCCACCAGACGGTTGCGTGCCCGCGGCACTGACCACCGTCACGAGCGTACCGCCGTAGCGCTTGTGCCTGATGACTTTCCAGTTGTCGGGCATCTCGAGCGGGCGGTTCGACTCGAGCACGGCGATGCCGGCGTCGAGCCGGCGCAACAGCTCCCCCCAGGCCACAAAGGCGAAGGGAGGATCGCACAATGCCAGGTCGAAGCGCTTGGCCGACCCATGGGCCTTGTCACCCGGGCGCGAGAGCCAGGCCACGACGTCGGCTCGCACGATGCTGACGGGTGCATCTTCGAACCCGGCGGTAACGAGGTTCGACCTCACGACCCTCAAGGCGCCAGAAGCCCGGTCGACGAAGACGACGGCACGCGCGCCGCGCGAGAGCGCCTCGATGCCCATCGCCCCGCTGCCGGCGAACAGATCCGCCACGGTAACGCCCCTCAGCTCGACCAGGCTGCCGAGCATGTCGAAGATCGCCTCGCGCACACGATCGGCGGTGGGTCGGGTGCGACTGCCCGTGGGGGCGCGCAGCACCCGACCGCGGCTGCTTCCCGCTATCACGCGCACCACGCCACCGTATGCGCCTCAAGCGGGTGTGACTCAGCTCTTGAGGAGGTACTCGGCCTCTTCTTCGCCTACGAACAGCCTGATCTCCTCGGCCAGCGGCCCGAGGTCGGCCAGGGACGGGTCCTCTTCGAGCAACGCCTCGGCCACCCGCCTCGCCTCCCCGACGAGCGGCCGGTCCCTGCGCAACGAAGCGAGCTTCAGGTCGTTTCGGCCCTTCTGCCGGGAACCGAGGATCGTCCCCTCCCCCCGCAGCTCCAGATCGACCTCCGCCAGCTCGAAGCCGTCGGTACTCCTCTCGAGCGCCTCCAGACGCGCACGGGCCCCGGCCGAGCCCTCCCCCCCGACCATGTCGCCGCCGAGCAACTCACCGGCGCGCCTGCCTGCCGGTGGAGCCTTGCCCCCGAGCAAGTAGCACCACGATGGGAGGGACGAGCGTCCGACACGCCCGCGCAGCTGGTGCAGCTGGGCGATCCCGAACCGCTGCGCGTCCTCGATCACCATCACCGTGGCCTCGGGCACGTCGACACCTACCTCTACGACCGTGGTCGCCACCAGCACCCCGATCTCCCCGTGGCGAAACGCCGTCATCACGCCCTCCTTCTCGGAGGCTTTGAGCTGCCCGTGCAGGAGGCCGAGGCGCAACCCCGAAAGCACGCCAGAGGCGAGGCGCTCGCGCTCCTCGGTCGCCGAACGCGCCCGGATCCGCTCGGAGCCCTCCACGAGCGGGCACACCACGTATGCCCTGTGCCCAGATGTGACCTCCTCGCGCACCAGACGCCACGCCGCCTCCTCGTCGGCGGCGCTTCGGGCCCAGATCGTCGTGACCGGTGCGCGCCCGGCAGGAAGCTGGTCGAGCTCGGTGATGTCGAGATCGCCGAAGACGACCATGGCTGCTGTGCGCGGAATTGGCGTGGCCGTCATGACGAGCAGGTCCGGATCGGCCCCCTCGCCGCTCGCCGCTTCAGCGCCCTTTGCGCGAAGAGCGGCGCGCTGTTCGACCCCGAAGCGGTGTTGCTCGTCGATCACGACTACACCCAGGCTCCGAAAACACACGTCCTCGGTCAAGAGCGCGTGAGTTCCCACGATGATGTCGACCGAGCCCGAGGTGAGACCTTCGTGCAGCTTTGCCCTTTCGCGCGCGGACGTCCGGTTCGTGAGCAGCATCACCGAGAGAGGGCGAGCCCCGCCCAGGCAGCTCGGATCGGAGACGGACAGGTCGGCCAGCAGCTCACGCACCGCTAGATAGTGCTGCTCGGCGAGCACCTCCGTGGGGGCCATCAACGCCCCCTGGTGCTTGCCTTGCACAGCAACGAGCAAGGCGCACACTGCCACCACCGTCTTGCCGGCCCCCACCTCACCTTGGAGCAGCCGGTGCATCGGAAGTGGGCCCGCCAGATCGTCTTGGATCTGACCTATGGCGCGCCTTTGCGCATCTGTGAGTGTAAACGGCAGCTGGTCCACGAACGCTTCGACCAGTCGAGGTGACTCTGCAGCGGGGTCGATCACGTGCTGTATTCCCCGCGCGTCACGTTCGGCTGCCACGCGGCGCATTACCACCTCGAGCTGGAGCCGCAGAAGCTCGTCGAAGGCGAGCCGGCGCCGAGCTCGACCCAACTCGTCGAACGACTCGGGACCGTGCACCTGAGAGAAGGCCGCGGTGCGGTCGATCAGTCCGAGGCTCTTGCGCCAGCGCTCGGGAAGGGGATCCTCGAGCCGCCCGGCGCGCCTCAAAGCCTCGGCCACCCACTCGCCGAACTCCCACCCGGCGATGCCCGAGCGCTCCGAAGTCGGGTAGACGGGCACGATCCGCCCCGTGCGGTTGCCAACCAGGTCGACCACCGGATTTGTGAACTGCCGCCTACCTCTGTGAGTGTCGAGCTTCCCGAAGAACAGCACCTCGGTTCCTACAGGAAGCTGCCTCGCCCGCCACGCCTGGTTGAAGAACACGACCCGCAAGCTGCCGGTGCCGTCGTCGACGTCGAGCTCCACAAGGGCGCGGCCCCGACGCGTGCGACGCGACGCGACTGACTCCACCGTCGCCAGGACCAGCGACTCCTCTCCGACCCGCATGGCAGCCACGTCGGCTCTGCGCGTCCGGTCGATGTAACGGCGCGGGTAGTGGGTTATCAAGTCGAGAACGGTCGTGATGCCGAGCTCGCCGAGAGAGCCCGCCCGCATCTCGCCGATGCGGCGTACTTCGCTAACGGGGATCTCGGCCAGGCGCCGCAGCGTCTGCCCGACGCGGGCGCTGCTCGGGTTGCTCTGCCGCGCGCCGGGCCGCTCGGAGTTGTTCTGCCGCGCGCCGGGCCGCTCGGAGTTGTTCTGCCGCGCGCCGGGCCGCTCGGAGTTGTTCTGCCGCGCGCCGGCGTTCACTCGATGCTTATCAGGTAGGGGTACAGCGGCTGGCCACCGTAGTGGACCTCGACGGCCACCGAGGGGCGCTGCTCGGTCAGCCACTCGGTGATCTGACGCGTCTCGCCGCCGGCGGCGCCTTCTCCTTCTATGAGGGTGACGAGCTCGTGCTCATCGGAAAGAAGCTTGCCCAGCAGTCCGCACGCGGCATCTACCATCGTCTCGCCTGTCACCTCGACGCCGTCGCGTGACAACCCCATCCAGTCGCCTGCCTTTATCGGCCCTGCAGCGCTCGTGGCGTCGCGCACTGCCTGCGTTACCTCACCTGCGACGACTCGACGGGCGGAGGCCGCCATGGACGCGACGTTCTCGTCGGCCGTCGACTCCGGGTCGTACTCCAGCAACGCGGCGAAGCCCTCGACGATCCCGCTGGTCGGAACTACCCGCACGGTCTTCTTCGCGAGCTCACATGCCTGCATGGCCACCGGGACGATGTTCTCGTTGTTGGGAAGGATCACCACCTCGTCGGACGGGACGGCCTCCAACACGTCGACGATCTGAGCCGTCGACGGGTTCATCGACTGCCCACCTGGGACCAGGTGGTGCACCCCGAGCGAGTGAAAGATCCGGCCCACACCTTCTCCGTTGGCCACCGCCACCACGGCGGTTCGCTGAGGTGGACCGGTCGGCAGGGGCTGCACTCCTTTCGCCGCACCGGTGACCTCGCGAACCCAGCGCTCCTCTTCGATCTGCTCGGCGAGGTCGGACACCCTGATGTCGCGAGGACGCCCGGCGTCGAGCGCCGCTTCGACCGCTGCTCCGACGTCATTCGTGTGGATGTGGCAGTTCCACAGGCCGTCCCCGCCGATCACGACGATGGAATCCCCAATGCCCTCCCAGACGTCCTTGAAGGCGGGGATGGTGTCATCGGACGCCTCTAGGAAGTACATCACCTCGTAGCGAAGACCACCGTGGTCGCCGTATTCGGCCGGCACCGCCTCACCGAGAGCTCTGGTGCGCGCCAGCCCCATCTGTGACGACCCTTTCTCGCTCTCGTCCGTCTGCGACTCCATGTCTCCGACGGCCCACGCTGCCAACGGGTGTGCACGCGACGCCACAGACGGGGCTTCGGGAAGCGGCCGGCCGTCCACCACGGTCAGGAGGGAATCGAGAAGGAGCAGGTAGCCGCACCCGCCCGCGTCGACCACGCCGGCCTGGGCCAACACAGGCAGGAGCTCGGGGGTGCGGGCGAGCGCGTCGTCGGCAGCCGAGCGAGCTGCCTCGAGAACCCCGACGAGCGGACCGGAGTCCGCTTCGACGACCCTCTTGGCGCCTTCTGCAGCAGCGCGGGCGACGGTGAGAATCGTGCCCTCCACCGGGCGCAGCACAGCCTTGTAGGCGGCCTCGCTGGCCACGTCGAGGGCCGCGGCGAGCTCGACACCGCCCGGATCGTCCGTGTCGGCAAGCACCCCTGTCAGGCCCCGCAGCAGCTGGGACAGGATCACGCCGGAATTGCCCCTGGCTCCCATCAGCGATCCGTGGGCGATGGCCTGGCAGATCACAGTCATCTCGGGGCTGTCGAGCTTGGCCGGCGACGTCACCTCACCGGGTCCCACCACGTCCACCTCGTCGAGGGACTCGAGGCCCTCGACACGTCCAAGCTCGGCCACCACGGATTGCAAGGTCAGCACCATGTTCGTCCCGGTGTCGCCGTCTGGCACCGGGTAGACGTTGAGCCGGTTGATCGCCTCCTCGTGTACCCGCAGCACCCGGCAGTAGGTCGTCATGACCCTGACGACGTCGGCCGCGCTCAGCCGCCCGAGTGCTTTCATTTCCAGGATGCTAACCTTGACCCTCGGTCCTGGAGTGCCCCCGAAGTCTTACCAAGGAGCGATCGCGTCGTGGCTGCGGTGTGCGAGGTGTGCGGCAAGCGCCCGTCGTTCGGCATGAGCCTGAGCCACTCTCACCGCCGCACGAAGCGGCGTTGGAACCCTAACGTCCAGCGCGTCCGGGTGTTGGTCAATGGGACCCCCCGCCGCGTGAGCGTTTGCACGTCGTGCATCCGTGCGGGGAAGATCACGAAGCCGGCCCGCCGCGGCGCCGGTGAGCCGGCCGGGCGCGAGAGCGCCGGGATACGAGCGCCTACCACCTGAACATCGGGCATACGCAGAGGACCGGCGCGTCGAGAAGAAGCCGGACGCTGAGTCAGGCAGCGGCGCCCGTCTTCGCCGGGCCACCACCCGATCATCTGCAGCAGAGGCCACCGGGACACGTCCAGACGGCGAGACGCGCGCACTTCGCACCATGGGGCAGCGGCCGTTTCGGAACCTCGACTCTTGCGGGCTCAAGGGTCCGCATACCTGGTCAACCCCTGGACAACGGCCCCTCGAGATCGGGGCCTTCCGGCCCCCGAACAGGGACTTTTGACTCTGCAAGTACCGTGCTCCCAGCGCCACAGTGAGACCCAACTTCGCACAGCGGGGAATGGGGGAGACCACAGGCGTATTGTGTACCTGGACCGTCAACTAAACCCCACACAGCAAGGAATGCAGGCCCCCAGATCGGGGTGCAATGACCCCTGAATCGGGGTACGAGAAAGAGAGTTGAACATGCGACGTAAGACGTTCGACATGATCCTGTCAGCAGGCGGCGCCGTCCTGGTCGTCGTTCTGGTCGCCGCAGGCTCGCTGGCCACGTGGGGTTACAGCTACGCCAACACGAACGTGCACAACCAGCTGGCTGCCCAGCAGATCTTCTTCCCGAAGCTCGGCAGCTCTTTCTACGCCGGCCCGGAGATCGGCCCGTACCTCGACAAGTACGCCGGTCAGCAACTGCTCACCGGTCAGCAGGCCGAGGGCTACGCAGACCACAAGCTCACGCCCGACTTGCAGAAGATCGGCGGCGGCAAGACCTACTCGCAACTCTCGGCCGTCGCCTTGGCCCTTCCCAAGGGCAGCGCCGCTTACACCAAAGCAGAGGCCTTGGCCCAGACCTCGTTCCAGGGCACGACGCTTCGGGGCCTGCTGCTCGAGGCGTACGCTTTCTGGACGATCGGCCAGGTCGCCCTGTGGGGTGCCATCATCTCGTTCATCCTCGCCGGCATCATGCTGATCCTCACGCTTCTCGGCTTGCTGCACTTCCGCGGGGTTCCCGACGAGCAGGAGTTCCCCAAGCCTCGGCGCGCCACGACCTAGGGGAAGACTCTCGCCGGAATCCGACCCGGCGGCTGGGCACGAGATCGTGCCCAAGGTCTCGAGATCGACGGGGTGCCCCGGCACCCCGTCGTTTCGCGCCCGAACCCCCCAGATCGCCTTACCCCCATATCGCCTTACATCGCAGACATCTCGGCCTGCCGATACAAACGCTCAGGGCTTCTGCTTACGCTCCGAGAGACGAGCCGCATAGACGGCGGCTTCGGTCCGGCGGGCGAAGCCCATCTTCGAGAGAAGGTTCGACACGTAGTTCTTCACGGTCTTCTCGGCGAGGAACAGCTCGTCGGCGATCTGACGGTTCGTCTTGCCGTCGGCGATCAGTTCGAGGATGTTGCGCTCTTGGCCTGTTAGACGCGCCAGCCGCTCGTCCTCCGTCTTCTCCCCGCGCAGGCGGTCCATCACCTGGCGGGTGAGCGCCGGGTCCAATAGCGATCCCCCCGCGGCGACCCGTCGCACGGCAGAGACCAGGTCGCTGCCCTTGACCTGCTTGAGCACGTAGCCACTGGCTCCGGCCAGGATGGCCGAGAACAGCGCTTCGTCGTCGGCGAACGAGGTGAGCATCAGGCACTTGAGCTCGGGCATGGCGGAGCGCAGGTCGCGGCAGACCTCGACGCCGTCACCGTTGGCCAGCCTGACGTCGAGCACCGCTACGTCGGGGTGCGTAGCAGGCACACGGGCTATAGCCTCCTCGGCGGTTGCCGCCTCACCCACAACGCTCAGGTCGTCCTCGCTCTCGAACAGCTCGCGCAGCCCGCGCCTCACCACCTCGTGGTCGTCGAGCAGGAACACCCGTGTGGTCACGGACATCTTTCCCCGTCCTCGGGAATCACTCCCGACAGCCGACGTATGCCCACCATGCCGTGACTTTCATCCTAGGAGCTTGACGTGCCAGCTCAGCTCCGTGCCTCCCTGGGGCAAGCGGCCCACGTCGAACCCTCCCCCGAGCAGCTTCGCTCGCTCGGCGAGGTTCGCGAGCCCGCGGCCACCGGCGGTATCGACCGCAGGATCGATACCCACACCGTCGTCGATGACACGAAGCACGAGAAAATCTTCATCCACCTTCACGTGGACCTCCACGGAGGATGCGCGGGCGTGGCGCACGACGTTCGAGATCGCCTCCCGCAAGGTGACCAGGAGGTGCTCCGCTGTCTCGGCGTTCACCGATGAATCGATAGGACCGTCGAAGTCGACGCGCACATCCAGACCGAGCCGCCCGGCAGCCTCGTCGGTCAGGTCCAGGATCTCTGAGCGCAGGCTACCGTCGGTGACCCGCCGGGAACGGCTGATGGCGAAGATGGTGGTGCGGATCTGGCGGATCGTCTCGTCCAGGTCGTCGATCGAGCTCTGGAGGCGATCCTGTGCCTCTGGGCGACCGAGCAGGCGAGTGGCGCTTTGAAGCGCCAGACCCACCGCGAAGAGGCGTTGGATCACGGTGTCATGGAGATTGCGGGCTATGCGCTCGCGCTCCTCGCTCAACGTGAGCTCGCGCATACGCGTGTACAGCCGCGCCTTGTCTATTGCCAGACCAGCCGCCAGAGCGAGTGCCGAGACCACGTCCTCGTCGGTCGCGGTGAACTCTTCACCGCCCTGCTTGTCGGCTAGGTAAAGGTTCCCGAATGCCTCGCCTCGCACCAGGATCGGCACTCCGAGGAACGAACGCATAGGTGGGTGGCCGGGCGGGAATCCCACGCTCGCCTCGTGCAGGCTCAGGTCGGCGAGCCGCAGCAGCCTGGGGTCCTCGACGAGCAGACCGAGGACACCCTTGCCCTCCGGGAGACGGCCGATGGCGGCTTCCACCTCGTCGCTCACTCCGACAGTCACGAACTCGGCGAGACCGGTACGCCCGGGATCGAGGACACCGAGAGCTCCATATCGCGCCCCAGCCAGGTCGGCTGCCTTCTGGACGAGGTTGCACAACACCTCGGGTAGTTCGAGGTCCTGTTCGATCAGGAGCATGGCTTCGATCAGCGCCTGCAGGCGATCGGGGTCCCGGAGGCGACGGAACGGCACGAGCAGAGACTACGTCTCGCGCGAGTCGCGTTGGAGGGTTCGTCATCTTGGAATCACTCCCAGGGATGCTCGAAACCCACGACGGGCAGCGCCACGCCCCGGAACGTGCGCAGTGCCGGGTCATCGGTGCACACGCCGATCGGTATCGGAACGCTCAGACCCGCGGCGACGAAAGCAGCCACGACCCGGTCCGGGTCGGGTACCG
>JBELAS010000189.1:0-5260 GCA_049508615.1 Acidimicrobiales bacterium | reverse complement strand
CGCTCCCCGATCTCCGGCGACCCTCAGCGGTCGGTCTGGTCCCACTCCTCGGACATGATCTGCACGTCGATCAGCGAGGCCACCTCGTCCGCCAACGAGGCGCAACGGCACGGCTCCTCGGCCAGGTCCGCCTCGAGCACCAGCGACACCAGGCGGTCCACCACCCGCTGCTGGCCGTTCTCGACCAGCCGTGCAGTGATGGGCGGGAGACGCAGCACCAGGGACCGCTCGTCCTCGGCATGGCGCACGAACGCCTCGAGCAGTGAAGACGCCGCCAAGCTGAGCCGCACATGGTCGCCCTTGTTGGCGATGGCCGGCAGCTCACGTGCCATCTCGATTAGGTACACGTGGGGAGCCGGCCCCTCGTCGAACTCGGGCTCGGGGTCGAACTCGGGCTCGGGGTCAATGGTCATCGTCTCGCCCTCCCTGGGGCGATCTTCGCTGGTACCGCCAGCATCCTCCCCTGCCGCCTCGATGGCAAGGGTCTGAGGGTCCAACCAGCAGGGTGGGCGAGCCGGACCCTGGCCCGCCGAAGGACGCAGCCTTTGGCCCTGGGCAAGTGACGAGCGACGCCCGCGACGATGTGTTCGAGCGTCCGGGTCGCTAGCCCGAGCCGGTCCTCACGATGTCGCGTCTATGCCCTGCGCTTCACGCATCCGGGCGAGCTCTGATTCCACGAAGCGTCTGTGCTCGCGCTCGTCCTCGCGCGCCCGGCGCGGGCTCCAGCGCCCCCTCATCACGAACACCCACGGGATGAAGAAGGCTGTGCATCCGAAGCAGACCCACAGCCAGTGCTGCCACTGGCGGGGTGCCGCGGTGGGGGCGGTGGCCGCCTGCAGTTGCAAAATGTGGTTCTGGTACTTCGCCAGGAATTCGAGCTGCGGCTTGATAGCGTCGATCGCCAGCAGGGTGCTGGTGTTCCCGTTGACGTCTTTCAGAAGCCGAGCAAGCAGCGCGGGGTGCTGGGTCTCTAACTCCACCGTGGTGTACTTCGATGCCTCGACGAAATCCGCCCGGTGGGCGATGGCGGCGATGTAGACCAGGTGTGTGTACTGCTGATTGATCGTCCCTGCCGGTGGCGAGATGTTCACGATCTCCGTCAGGTTGCCTGTCGCGTTGGGGTTCCAGTTGGTGGGTGTCTTGCCGGCGACGAAAGCCTGGACGGCATTGGCTGTAGCTGGAGACATCGCGACGTAAGAGTTGTTGGATGCCGTGCCGGCCGAGGTGATCACGAACGGTATGGCGATGAAACCCAACATGGCCACGAAACGAGCCATGCTCCCCCAGATGGCAAGCCCGGTGGCAGTAAGCGCCGGGTTACGCGCCTCGACGGTCTCGGTGAAGCTCGCCATCCAGGTCGAGTACGCCATCGCCTGGAAGACGAAGACGCCCGCGGTGACCCACGCGATCGTGTAGTAGCCGGAGGTTACGTGGCCCGCGTGCGAGATCAACAATGGAAGGAAGACCAGCATGCCAACCGAACCGGCGATCATGAAGGGCTTGCGCGAAGACGCCTGTAGCAGTATACCAGAGGAGGAGCATCACGTTCACGGCGATCGCGGAGATGACGATGTCGAAGCGCAGCATCTGACCCCATGGATTGGCCGTTGCCGACTCGACGTCGAGCTTCTTGGCCTTGAGCTCGACCAGCACACGGTCGCGTTCGGTGACCATGAGCTGGTCACGAATCGACGGTGCCAGCTCGCGCAGGAACAGCAGGGCGACGACGAAGATGACGAGGCCTACCACGCCCGAGATGATGAACTCGCGCTGCCAGTCGCCGGAGATGGCGCCGAGCGTGTGGGAGACGAGCTCGGTGCCCATCAGTAGGCCGGCCACAGGGCCCAAGGTCCAGAAGCCCATGGCCGAGGCTCGCCCGAGCTGGGGCGTGAAATCTCGTACCAGCGCCGCGGTCACCACCACCATGATCCCCTCGACCAAGCCGATTGCGACGATCGCAATGGTGTAGGCCAACTTGCTGTTGACGTTGGGCACGGCGAAGAGCTGGAGCACAGCCACCAAACCGACACCGCCGATCACCACCCAGGCGCGGCCGCGCCGGTCGCTGATCTGCCCTATGGCAGCGGTGATCACACCGCCAAACAGAGACAGGACGATCGTGAACATGAAAAAACGGAACGACATATGGAACTTGACGAGCAGGATCGGCCCGATGCTCGCCGGAACGAAATACTGGTACCAAAGGACGATCGAGGCGAGCACCACCAACGCTAGGTACAAGTACCGAGGAAGCGGCCTGGGATAGTGATGCAGCTCGCGATGTGCGAGCCATGATCCCAATCCGCCTGATGCCCCTGTGGAATCCGGTGCCGGCCCGGTACTCGCAGGTCCGCCAGTTGATTGCGCCAGTGTGGTCACGGGTTCACCTCGCTCCTGGATGAGCAGGACAGCGAAGTGGTTGCTGTCCGAGCAATGCTAAGCCCGCCAGGGGCTCGAAATGCTGGTGATGCAGTGACCACTACACCCCCCCCTCGTCCTCGTACCTGCTCTTTAGAGGCTGTCTCCGGCCACCCTCCAGCTTCGAACCTCTGCGTCAATCTCTCACACCCTCTGCTCCCCATGCAACGTTACGACTGCCAGCCCGGGTCGCCCGGGCCGGCGCACGCATCATGGCGCTGTCCCGGGCCCTTGCCATGTCGGCGAAAGGGAAGAACGAGGCGGCGCCTACCGGGGCGGGGGACATCCCCGAACCCGCGCCAGGGTAAGGGGCATTCTGAGTGCAGCGCGCTCTCGCCAAGGAGCCCGGGCGCCATCGCATTCGCGTGAACTGTGTGCTGCCCGGCTAGGTATTGGGACCACAAATAGCCACAAGTGAAGCAGCACATCGACTATTTCGTGCAGTATCGCTGTGTCGAGGTGTCAGAAGCCGTCATCGAGATCGCAAAGGACATCGTGTTCCGCGCCATCCCCATCGACGAGCAGGCGCCCGGCACGGTGGTGTCCCTCTCCTCTGGTCTCGCACCCTCGGGCACGGGACCTCCTTTCGATGCAAGCGGGGCCGAGGTTCTTGGAATGAGCAACCATATTCCCAGGTAATGAGCGTAATACATGGCAAGGACAAGGACTTGGCTTGCGACGTGCGGAGGCCCTTGCTAAGCAGGTCTGATCGTGACTGACGTCGAGACGTACTCGACGGCACCACCAGGCGGGCTGTTTCCAAGGTCGGTATTGCGCCCGATCGTGTCCGCTGGGGTCGTCGTCACACTCATGTCCTCTGCGCTCCTCGCAGCGGCGCGCCCGGCGGTGGGCGACCCGCTGTCGAGCGCGCGCTCGGAGGCTGCGCAGATCACCGCGCAGCTCCAAGCCGACGCGGCGCGCGTCGACTCGATCTCCCAGCAGTACGAAGCGGCCCAAGGAAACGTGCAGTCGCTCGACAATCAGGTCGAGCAGATCCGCAGCACGATCGCTTCGGATCAAGCGCAGGTGCAGGCCGACCAGAAGAACCTGCGCCAAGAGGCGATCGACGCCTACATGTCGAGCGGCAACGACACCGGAATCGAGTCGTTGTTCGCGGCAGGCGGGGAGAGCGCGGCCCTGTCCAGCGTGTACCGCTCGGAGGCGAGCGGGAACATCTCCGACACCATCGACCACCTGAACGTCGCACAGAAGGCCTTGGCCGCCCAGCAGCAGCAGTTACAGGTGACCCAGGCTCAGGCTCAGGCCGCGCTGAACCAGGCCGCAGCATCCCAGCAAGCCGCCGAGGCAGCGGTCGCCTCCCAGGAGGCCACCCTGTCGAAGGTGAAGGGCCAGATCGCCACGCTCGTCACTCAACAGCAGGCCGCCGAGCAGGCGGCCCAGCATGCGGCTTTCGTCGCGCGCCTCGCCTCCGCCAGCGCGCCACACCCGTCGAACCCGTCGAACCCGTCGAACATGCCGAACCTGCCGAACCTGCCCACGGCGGGAGGAGCCTCGACGGCAGTAGCCGCCGCCGAGAGCCAGATCGGTGTCCCCTATGTGTGGGGCGGAGAGTCGCCGGGAGTCGGCTTCGACTGCTCGGGACTCACCCAATGGGCCTGGGGCAGAGCCGGGGTGGGCATCCCGCGCACCGCACAAGCCCAGTACGACGCCATAGCCCACGTCCCACTCGGAGATCTCCAGCCGGGAGACCTGGTCTTCTGGGGCAACGGGACCGGCGACATCTACCACGTCGGCATGTACGTCGGGGGCGGGGACGTGGTCGCCGCCCCCCAGACCGGCGAGGACGTCCAGACCCAGCCGATCTGGGACAACGGGCTCGTCGGCGCGGGTCGCCCTTAACCCTGGGGGACCTGCCTGTCCGCCGGACTCGGTGAGAGTGCCTGCGCCGGTCTCTTCTGGGGCACTTCTCGGCGAATGCCCGTAGGCTCACTGCGACCCACCGACTCCTACACCTACAGGGGCGCGCCATGGCGAAGGAGATGGAGTACCGGCGGCTGGGCCACTCGGGGCTGAAGGTGAGCGTGCTGTCGTTCGGTTCGTGGGTCACCTTCGGGCCCCAGCTGGACACCGGCCTGGCGGTAGATTGCATGGCCGCCGCCGGCGAAGCCGGGGTGAACTTCTTCGACAACGCCGAGGTCTACTCGGGTGGCGATTCCGAGAGGATCATGGGCGATGCCTTCGCCCGACTGAAGTGGCCACGGCACAGCTACGTCGTCTCAACCAAGCTCTACTGGGGTCTCCACGACGACGTCAACATGCGCAACACCCTTAACCGCAAGTACCTGATTCAAGCCATCGACGGCTCCCTCGAGCGCTTCGGCCTTGACTTCGTCGACATCGTGTTCTGCCATCGGGCCGACCCCGAGACACCGATCGAAGAGACGGTATGGGCGATGTCGGACATGATCAGCGCCGGGAAGGCGCTCTATTGGGGCACCTCGGAATGGACAGCGGACGAGATACGTGGAGCGTGGGAGATTGCGGAACGTCACCATCTCCACCGGCCTGTGGTGGAGCAGCCTCAGTACAACCTGCTGTGGCGCAAAAGGGTCGAGCACGAGTACGCCCGCCTGTACGAGGACATCGGCCTTGGCCTCACCATCTGGAGCCCGCTCGGGTCGGGTCTTCTCACAGGCAAGTACCTAGACGGAGTGCCGGAGGGGAGCCGGGCGTCGCTTCCGGGCTACGAATGGCTGCGCACGATGCTCACCGACCCGAAGAGCAACGAGAAGGTACGGGCTCTGAAGGTGATCTCCGACGAGCTGGGATGCACCTTGGCCCAGATGTCGCTCGCCTGGTGCGTCAAGAACCCGCACGTGTC
>JBELAS010000188.1:0-3822 GCA_049508615.1 Acidimicrobiales bacterium | reverse complement strand
AGGTTCAACGATGCCCAAGACCACGTGGTCTGTGTTCGCGCGGACAGTTCCATGCGCACATAGATCTCCAAGCCCAAAGACCATGCGGCACAGCGCGCTCATCGTCGCCGCGATCCTGATCGGCGTAGTTCTGGCCGCGTGTTCGAGCAGCTCCAGCACCCGGTCCAATGGCGCGCCGGGCGCTTCATCTGGGACCACCCACGCGGCTGCAACCGTCTTCCCGGTCACGATCCACGCCGCCAACGGCAACATACGGATCCCGGCCCGACCCACTGCCATCGTGTCGCTGTCCCCCACCGCCACGGAGATGCTCTATGCGATCGGTGCCGGCAACCAGGTGAAGGCCGTGGACGAGGACTCGGATTACCCGTCAAGCGCCCCTCGCACGAGCCTCAGCGGCGTCCAACCGAACGTCGAGGCGATCGTCGCCTACCACCCCGACCTGGTGGTGATCGTGAGGGATTCGACGGGGCTCACCCCCGAGCTGGGCGCTCTAGGAGTACCGGTCCTCTCCGAGCCGGCGCCCACGACCCTGGGCGACGCGTACGAGCAGTTCGAGCAGCTGGGCACCGCGACGGGGCATCCGGCCCAAGCAAGAGCCGAAGTCACCCACATCCTGGCCCAGATCACCTCCATCGTCCACAGCGCGCCCAAGCCGGTCGCGCCTGCGACCTATTACTACGAGCTCGACCAGACCTACTACTCGCTGACGTCGTCGACGTTCGTAGGAAGGCTGCTCGGGCTGCTCGGGCTGAAGGACATAGCAGATGCCGCCACCGGCGCGGCGAGCAGCGGAGGCTACCCACAGCTGTCGGCTGAGTTCATCATCAACGCGAACCCCCAGTACATCTTCCTGGCAGACACCATCTGTTGTCAGCAGAGCGCGACGACGGTAACCGCCCGCCCAGGATGGTCGAGCCTGCGGGCGGTGAGCGACGGGCACGTCTTCGGGTTGAACGACGACATCGCCTCGCGCTGGGGTCCTCGGATCGTGGACCTGCTTCGCACCGTGGCAAACGCGCTGGCCACGAAGCACCCGGCACACACGTGAGCGTGGTCGCGCCGACCACGACGCGGGCCGAGCCCCGGGCCCTGGCAACCGCGACCACCCCCGATGTGTTGCCGCGTCGTACCTCGGTGCGTGTCCCGATCCTCGTGGCCCTGTCAGCCCTCGTGGGTGCCGCTCTGCTGGGAGTGTCGGTGGGACCAGCCGACCTCTCCCTGCCCACGGTGTTGAGCGCGTTGGTCTCCCATCTCCCCATGCTGCATCACCACGAGCACGTCTCTCGCCTGCAGTCGAACATCGTCTGGCAGATCCGCCTGCCCCGGGTGGTCCTCGGTGGCCTGGTGGGGGCCATGCTCGCCGGTGGTGGCGCCGCCTACCAGGGGGTGTTCAGGAACCCGCTCGCCGATCCGTACCTGCTCGGCGTCGCAGCAGGCGCGGGGCTCGGCGCCACAGCGGTGATCGTCACCGGCACCCAGACCTCCATATTCCTGCCCGTGGCCGCCTTCGCCGGCGCTGTGGGCGCGGTGGCCCTCACCTACGTCGTCGGGGCGACCGTCGGCCGCCGGGGAACCACCACCTCGATCGTGCTCGCGGGGGTGGCGGTCGCCGCATTGCTCACGGCCGTCCAGACCTATCTCCAGCAGCGGCACACGCCCGCCTTGCAGAACGTCTACGCGTGGATCCTGGGGAGGCTCACGACCGCAACCTGGTCCGAAGTGGTGCTCATCCTCCCCTACGTCGTGTTGAGCGCGGTGGTGCTCGTGGCTCACCGGCGCCTTCTGGACGTCCTTCGCGTCGGGGAGGACGAGGCGGACACCATGGGTGTGAGCTCCTCGCGAGTACGGCTGAGCGTGGTGGCGGCGGCCACCTTGGGCACCGCCGCAGCCGTAGCCGTGAGCGGACTCATCGGCTTCGTAGGGATCATCGTCCCCCACACCGTGCGCCTCACCACGAACGCCAGCTACAGGGTGGTCCTCCCGGTGTCGATGGTCGGCGGTGCAGCGTTCCTGATCCTCGCCGACGTGGTCGCAAGGACGGTCGAGGCGCCCGCCGAGGTCCCTATCGGCGTGGTGACCGCGTTCGTAGGCGCGCCTTTCTTCTTGTTCGTTCTCCGTTCCCGGCGAGCACAGCGCGGCATGTGATGAGGAGCATCTCGTGATCGCGCTGGAGCAGGTCACCGTCCGTTACGGATCGATCACGGCAGTGTCGGACCTGACCGAGCACGTCCCTCCGGGTGAATGGGTGGGTCTCGTCGGGCCCAACGGAGCTGGCAAGACGACGCTATTGCAGTCGATCGCGCAGCTCGTCCACCACGAGGGACGGGTGACAATCGGCAACGAGGACAGCTCGGACATGTCGCGACGGCGTCTGGCACGGCTAGTGGCCTACGTCCCACAACGACCGACGCTGCCGTTCGACATGACGGTGTCCGACTACGTGCTGCTCGGACGAACTCCGCACATCGGCTACTTCAGCTTCGAGAGCGCCCGCGACCGCCGAATCTGCTCGGCGTTGCTGGAGCGCCTCGATCTCGCGCACTTTGCCAGTCGGCAGCTGGTCACACTGTCGGGTGGCGAGCTCCAAAGACTAGTGATCGCACGTGCCCTCGCCCAGGAGGCTCCGGTGCTCTTGCTCGACGAGCCCACCAGCGATCTCGACCTCGGCCGCCGGGTCGAGGCCCTCGAACTGGTGGACGCCCTGCGAGCCGAATGGGGGCTCACCGTGATCAGCGCTCTGCACGATCTGACACTCGCCGGCCAGTTCGCCGACCGTCTGGTGCTGCTAGCCGCCGGGAAGATCGTGGCAGCCGGGCCTCCTGTCGACGTGCTCGAGGAGACCTCTCTGGGTCACTACTTCGGTACGAACGTGCAGGTGTTTCGTACAGGCAACGGCGAGATCGTCGTCGTGCCGCAGAGAGCCAGATGATCACCCTCGTCTCGGGCCGTAACCCGCCCTGGCAAGTCGTCTGTCGCAGAGCACCTGGCGATGCCATGGACCGGCCGGTCCAATATGTGGCAGCGATGCACGTGGGGAGATCCTGAGTTCGCGGCCGCGCCGCGGAGCTCCGCGTGACGCGTCCCAGGAGCCAACCCGGGCAGGCGAGCAGGATAGGCAGGCTCAAGCCCTACGAAGCTTCACCAGATGGCGCAGGGCCCGACCTGTACCCGTCACGCCTCTTGCGAGGTCGCCTCGCCGGCCGCCGATTCGGGATGCCGCGAGCCGCTCGGCGTGAAGCGCGCCCTCCTCGCTGTCGTCGAGGGGGGCGAGGTACACCCCCGTGACCATCGTGAGCAAGAGGTCGGCGAGGAGGGGGTTGCGGGCGAGAACCGGCCCGTGCATGTAAGTCCCGATGATCCTCCCTGAGACCGCCCCTTCGGTACGATCGCCCATGCCGTTGCCAATTCCGGTCAGTACGCGCGCCAGGGGGCGGACGCCGGTTCCGAGCCGGGTCACGCCGCCGTGGTTCTCGAACCCCGTCAGCCGCTCGAGACGAGGACCACGCGCCAGCCCACTCCCGTCGATGGAGATATCGCCGAGACCGGTCCCGTGAGGCCCGGCGCCCGAAGAGCCTGGTGGCCCCGAGAGATCAATCGGTTCGGCAAGAAGCTCGCCGACCGCGCGCTTTGAGCGTCCTTTGACAGTGGCCACGTCGAGCAGTCCGACGCCGGAGCGTATCGTTCCTTGCGCGTCGGGGAACGACCGCCCCACCACCTGGTACCCGGCGCACACGGCCAGAACCGCCGCTCCCGCCTCCACCGCCCGGTGCAACGTGCCGTCGGCCAGCAGCCGCGCCGACTGCACCTGCGGCCCGTCCT
>JBELAS010000187.1:0-3865 GCA_049508615.1 Acidimicrobiales bacterium | reverse complement strand
GGAGCGGCGACCGCGGGTCCGCTTCGCACCGTCCCCTACCGGGTACTTCCACATGGGGAGCGCGCGAACCGCCCTCTACAACTGGCTCTATGCGCGCAGCACCGGGGGTTCGTTCATCCTGCGTATCGAGGACACCGATGTCGAGCGCAACCGCGAAGAGTGGGTGATCGGCATCATCGCCGCGCTCGAGTGGCTCGACATGGCTCCTGACGAAGGTCCGTACCGCCAGTCGGAGCGTTCAGACCGTTACGCCGAGGCGATCGACACGCTGTGGGAGGCCGCAGTCCTCTACGCGTGCGATTGCACGCGTAGTGAGATCGAGGCTCGCACGAAGGACAATCCGACCCCTGGGTACGACGGCTTCTGCCGGGAGAGGGGACTCGGGCGCGCTGAGGGTGCCCTGCGGCTGCGCGTGCCCGACGAGGGAACCACCACCGTGATGGACATCGTCCGGGGTGAGGTCGTCTTTCCGAACGCGTCTATCGAGGACTTCGTGGTGGTGAAGTCGACCGGCGCACCGCTCTTCGTCCTCGCCAATGTTGTCGACGATATTGACATGGGCATCACCCACGTCATTCGGGGTGAGGACTTGTTGCCGTCGACACCGAAAGGGTTGTTGTTGTGGGACGAGCTGGTGCGCGCAGAGTTCGGCGCCGGTGCTGACAGGGCGACGCCGGTGCCCGCGTTCGCCCACCTCCCGATGTTGGTGAACGAGCGGCGTCAGAAGCTGTCCAAGCGCCGCGACCCTGTCGCCGTCGAGTCCTACCGCGACGAGGGCTACCTGCCCACCGCCATGCGCAACTACCTGGCTCTGCTCGGGTGGAGCCACCCCGAGGGCCGCGAGATCCTGAGCGTCGAAGAGATGGTCGAGGCCTTCCGGCTCGAGGCGGTGAACCATGCGCCCGCCTTCTTCGACGTGGACAAGCTGCGCTGGATGAACGGTGAATACCTGCGGGCGATGACAGTGGACGAATTCGTAACGGCAAGCCGGCCATGGATCTCGCCTCCGCATGCCCCATGGCCGGCCGAACGTTTCGACGAGGGGGTCTTCCGGCACATGGGACCCCTGGTCCAAGAACGCGTCACACTTCTCAGCGAGGTACCCGGCATGGTCGACTTCCTCTTCCTGGTGGAACCTGAAGTCGACGCGCAGTCATGGGCGGTTGTCTCGGCTGACGAGGTGACCCCTGCGATTCTCGACGCCGCGTTCACCGCCTACCGTGAATGCACCTGGGAGGCCGGTGTGCTGCACGCGGTGACCGGTGAGCTGGCCGAGTCGGTTGGCCGAAAGCTCAACCGGGTTCAGGCTCCGATCAGGGTGGCTGTCACAGGCAGGAGGGTGGGCCCGCCGCTCTTCGAGTCGATGACTGTGCTCGGGCGCGATGTCGTACTCGAGCGGATTGCCGCGGCGCGAAAGCGTCTCGGGCTGCCAGACGCGTCCGGGATCGACTGACGAGCGGGGTACTTGAGTGATGTGGATCTTGGTGGGAATCTGGCGGTTGGTTTGGCGTGCGCTCGTGATCGCCGTCGTGCTGTTTGCCGGTTACGTAGCGGTGACCGCGGTGCAGGTGTGGCTCACCTCGCGTCACTCCGACGCGCGATCGGTGGAAGCAGTGGTGGTAATGGGTGCCGCCCAGTACGATGGCGTGCCCTCGCCGGACCTCGCGGCGCGCCTCGCCGACGCGAAAGACCTGTGGCGCCGTCATCTCGCCCCCGTCGTTGTGGTTACGGGGTACAAGGAGCGCGGGGACCGCTACACAGAGGCGCAGGCCTCGGGCACCTGGCTCGTCGACCGTGGGTTGCCGGCCGACGAGATCGTCGAGGTCGGTGGCACCGACTCGTGGGCAAATCTCTCGGACGCCGCGGACGTACTGCACCGGCGGGGACTCGACAGGGTGCTGATAGTCACCGATGGATTCCACGAGGACCGCAGTCTGGCCATTGCCACCGACGTGGGGCTTGAGGCATGGCCGGTCCCGGTCAGCGACTCACCGATTTCTGGATGGTCGGTGGTGCCGTACTTCGCCAAGGAAGCGCTGGGGGTGGCGGTGGGGCGCGTGGTGGGCTACTCGCGCCTGCAGGACCTGCACTTCTCGGGCCTCGGCCTTGTCGGATAGCTTTGTGTCTCACTCGTTCGGGGGTGGTGTAATCGGCAACACGACAGGTTCTGGCCCTGTTATTGGGGGTTCGAGTCCTCCCCCCCGAGCTCGATCAGAAGCGTTCGGCAGGTCAGTAGGCCTGCTCCGCGGAAAACGCGGCCTGAGGCGTTGACACACCGTCATCTGTGCCGCGAGCAGAAGCGTTCGCTCTGTCTCGGCTGCGTGATATCGGGCGGTCTGCGGCGAGCCGCCGCCAATGGCCGTCAGTGCTGGATCTACACTTTTCGATCGGGGCTATAACCTCAAGCCTTGAGCGTTATGCGCCCTCCAGTCACGTTGACTCATCGAAGTGAGGTTCCAAGAACCGTCGGTCTGGGTGTTTCCTGGCTGGACCTCACCTTGAGTGTTCTCCACCTCGGCGATTCCTCGAAAGGGGCTCAGTCGTGACCTTGCTGCAGCCCTCGAGACTCCGATCGGGAAAAGGAAGGCTGTCGGGCAGTCTCGGAGCGGTTCTCGCCTTAACGCTCACGGCCAGTTCGTGCAGCGCCGGGTCGTCATCCTCTCCAACGACTGTCCAGCGAGTGAGTGGCGGACCAACGGGCAGTTACCTCATGGCGGCCGGCATCCACAAGATCAAGCACATCATCATCATCGAGCAGGAGAATCGGTCCTTCGACAGCTACTTCGGCACCTACCCGGGAGCGGATGGCGTTCCGACGAACAACGGCGTTCCGACGGTATGCGTTCCCGACCCGGGTGGTGGCTGCACCAAGCCGTACCGCGACAAGAACGACATCAACGGTGGGGGCCCCCATGCTGAGGTAAACGCGCTGGCCGATGTCGACGGCAGGAAGATGGACGGATTCGTCACCCAACGCGACGAGGCAACGAGTTCGTGCGCCAACCCTGAGGACCCCGCGTGCTACCTGGGCTCAGGCGTCGTCCCTGATGTGATGGGGTACCACACCGGAGCGGAGATCCCGAACTACTGGACCTACGCCAAAGACTTCGTCCTCGACGACCACACGTTCGAGCCGGTGAAGTCCTGGTCACTTCCCGACCACCTTTATATGGTTTCGGCATGGTCGGCAGCCTGCAAGAACGCGTCTCCGTCGAGCTGTGTCAACAACATTGTGGGACCGGTCGGCGTCTTGCAAATGGAGGCCGCGGTCGACCAAGCCCTCACCACGGGCACCGCAGACATCGTGGACGCTTGGACCGACATCACTTGGCTCCTTTACGTGAAGCACATCTCGTGGGCCTATTACGTCCAGACCGGGGACCAACCCGACTGCGATGACGACTCGGCCGAGACCTGTGCAGCGGTCCCCCAGGCCTACACGACGCCGGGAATCTGGAACCCCCTGCCCCTCTTCGAGGACGTTCAGAAGGACCACCAACTCAAGAACATCAAGCCCCTGGACTCTTACATCGCGGCCGCGAAAGCGGGGACACTTCCCGCTGTCTCGTGGATCACGCCGTCCCTGGCTGACAGCGAGCACCCGCCGTCGAGTGTGCACCAGGGCCAGGCTTATGTGACCGCGCTCATCAACGCGGCGATGGAGAGCCCCGACTGGGACTCGACCGCGATCTTCTTGGACTGGGACGACTGGGGCGGCTTCTACGACAACATCGTCCCGCCGAACGTCGATCAGAACGGATACGGTCTGCGGGTGCCTGCTCTCGTGATCTCTCCCTACGCCAAGAGGGGCTACATCGACCACCAGGTCCTCTCGAGCGATGCCTATCTCAAATTCATCGAGGAC
>JBELAS010000186.1:0-4605 GCA_049508615.1 Acidimicrobiales bacterium | reverse complement strand
CCGAGGGGAACAATGGATCCGATGCCCGTCCCGGCCACGACGACGGCCGCGCGGAGAGGAGCAGAGAGGGCACCGACGACACCGACCTGCTGAGGGTGTGATCTTCCTTGGTGCAGTACCGGAACGATGATGGCCGCCGCTACCACAGCCAGGGTGATCAGAGTTCCGACGCGAAAGACCTTCCCGCGGATCCGTTCTCGCACCTCCCGCGCGGCCACCAATCCGATGTCGCCCATGATCGGCTCCGACACCGCGCGAATCTGCCGTGGGTTGCGGGTCGACCTACCTCGCAGACGAAGCCACATCCTCGATGTCACCACCACGGCCGCGATCACGAGGACGATAGCCAGCGTCACCCCAGTGCCTCCCGGAATACCTCCGACAACCGGCGGCGCTCAAAGACGAACTCTGTGACCCGGCCCACATCGATCGCGGCCCTGAGAACCACTTCGCTGTCAACCGACTCGTCCAGCACGAGTCGCGCCGCGCCTCGATCGATCTCAGACACGGTGACTCCTGCGATGCGGCCGGCCCAGGTGGCGTCGCGTTCCCCTTCCACCCGCACAACCAGGCGGCGTGGGCCACTGGTGGCCAGGTCGTCCACCCTGCCCATCACCACGAGACGGCCATGGTCGATGATCGTGACCGCCTCGCAGAGGTCCTCGACGAGGTCGAGCTGATGGCTGGAGAAGAGCACACAGCACCCCGCCCGAGCTTGTTCGACGAGCACATCGCCGATGGCGTCGATCCCCGTCGGGTCCAAGCCGGCCAGGGGCTCATCCAGGACGAGCAGTTCGGGACTGTGAACCAACGCAGCAGCAAGCTGTACCCGTTGCTGGTTCCCGTGGGAGAGTGAGTCGACCTTGTCATCCGCCCTGTCCACGACCCCGAGCCGCTCCAGCCACTGCTTCGTCGCGACCCCCGCGTCAGACCCGGTCATCCCGTGCAGTCGCCCGAGGTACTCGAGCTGTTCACCCACGAGCATGCCCGGGTACAGCCCTCGCTCCTCTGGCATGTAGCCGAAGCGGCGGCGCTCGGTTTGACCGACCCGGGTCCCCTTCCACCTGACGGTTCCCGCGTCCAGATCTGTCAGACCGAAGACGGCTCGCATCGCTGTGGTCTTACCAGCCCCATTCGGGCCGAGGAATCCCACCACCTGGCCGGCTGGAACGGAGAACGAAAGATCATCGAGGGCGGTGACTGCCCCGAACCGACGAGTCAGCCCTTCCAGCTCCAACAGGCTGCCCATCGCCTCAGGCTACGCGCCGCACTGCCATCTCATCATCCTTCGCCGAGGTACCTCCCGATCTCGATCCGGTCGGGAACGACTCGCCGTTCTTCATCGGGATGCCCCGTCGTCGAGATGGAGAGCACTCAGCGTGGAAGCGGCGATCCACGCCGTTCCGTCAGCCGCGTACAAGTTGCAGTCGTATCCGCCGTAGTAGAGCCGGCCATCACCGAACGGTGACGGCTTGATGGTTCGAATCGAAACGAAAGCTTGGCCGGAGCGCACCGGAGTAGCCGCCTTGGCAGACGGTGTGAAGTCGGGGCCACTGAGGCAACGCAGGACGTAGCTCGGCGACGGTCCGCGCTCGGTGCGGACGGCGAAGCACGCCGCTGCGTCGAACGTCGCTGCGCCAAAGGCGGTGGGCCGCTCGGCGCCAGACGGGCGGGGCAAGACGCCGCGAGGCCATGACGGACAGGTGGGGCTCGGCGCCGCCTTGCGCCGAGCTTGGCTTGGCTACCGGCGTCGCTTGGATGAGGAACTGGCTGCTGCGGGGTTCGGCGACCGCGGCTTTCCCGACGGACGGGTGCTGCGAATGTGCTCCGATCCCGCCGAGACGACGATCTCGCAGATCGGTCGGCAACTGGGGATCACGCGCCAAGGTGCGAGCAAAATTGTCGCCAGCCTGCGTGGCCGCCGGTACGTGACGGTCAGTGCTTCAGCGACGGACGGCAGGGAGAAGATCGTGAAACTGACGCCGCGAGCTGTCGACTACCTCGCCGCTCAACGAAAGGCGGCTCGAACGATCGAGGGCCAGTTGCGTACCGAGCTTGGACAGGAGGGCTTCGCCGGTCTTTACCGGCTTCTCGAAGCTCTGGGGGGAGGCGAGGATATGCGCATGAGCGAATATCTACGGAAGCTCAGGCACTTGGGCGATCTCCTGCACCCTGAGGATTGACCGCAAGGAGCCGAACGACCCACCCGACGGCGGCTAGACGGGACCACTCGGGAATCCGATCATGCGCGGCGCGAGCCTGACGACGGACCGCCGGCACATGCCAGGAGGAGGGCGGGCTCATCGGGGCTTGGGCGATGTCCCCGGCGTGAGCACGGCTCAAAACCACAGCCACTCCTGCCCTTCGCTCTGGGTTGAGCACTATGAACGCCCCAAACCCACTCGTTTGACCGTTGTGCCAATGAACGTCTCCCCGGCCTGTGCCGTGCCAGATCAGGACAAATACGCGGTCGTGTCGCGGCGCCCCCAAATCGAAAGATTGTTGGAACTGGACAGAGACCCACAACGTCAAATCGGTGTGAAGTCACTCATGATTGCTCTGGCGATTCTCGTGGCGGGGTGTACAAGCGGGAGCCACACCTCGTCTCCTCGTCCCCAAGCGCCAATGTCAGCCCGGGTTGTCCTGCCCTCGCGGACCATGACAGCCGGATCGTCAATGTCCGGGAGCATCGTCGTCGAGAACGACACCGGGCGTGTCATTCATGTGTCCGGCTGCGGGGCACTTTTCCAGGTCGCGCTCGCGAACAACAAGTACCGCCCGACCGTGGCTTGGCACCTCTGCCTGGAGACGATCACGATCCCGATCGGCAAGTCCACCTATGCAGTGAAGGTCGAGGCGAGCTACCTCGGGTGTACTCAAGGCCGACCGCAAGGAGCCTTCAAGGCTTGCCTGTCGGATGGGAAGCCACCCGCGCTTCCTCCCGGTGACTACCACGCGAGGCTCTTCCAGAGTGGCAACATCGTCGCAGTTCCACCTGCAATCACGGTCCGCGTGACGCCGTGAGAGCTAGCCCATAGCTGCCGATCCGTTCTGCCGGCGTCCGAGCGCAATCGCTGACACCGTGGATACGGATTCCGCGATCGGCGTGTCGGTGCCACGAGGAAGAGCTCGCTGGTGGCCACCGATAACCCGCCTTGGTGCGCCTCGCGGTGCAGGTGGAGGTTGGCCCCGACCGTCGCCCGATCTGGATTGCTCGGCTCGGTCATTACAGGATGGCTCGAGCACGCCTCCCGTCGCAACCGTCGTTTGGTGCAACGATTGTTTTCCCCGCGTTGTTGGGGGACCGCGGTACCGTTCTCGTACTTACGCGCTCTGACGATAGTTGGTCAGCTGAAGAGCGAAGACCCCGCTCAGTGTCACGCACTTCCCACCGACTCGAAAGGACCTGATTGTGGAATTTGTCCAGATCATCGAATACCGCTCCTCTAAGCTCGCCGAAATACAGGCCGTTGCCGACGAATGGCAAAGGGCCACTGAGGGCAAGCGAAAGGCGCTCCGGAGTGTCCTCTGTCAGGACCGAGACGAGCCCGGGCGCTACTTCAACGTCGTCTTCTTCGATTCGCACGAAGCGGCGATGGAGAACTCGGCGTTGCCCGAGACCGATGCGTTGTCAAAGAAGATGATGGGCTTCGCTGATGGCCCTGCGACTTTCTACAACCTCGACGTCATCGACAATCGGGAGTGACGCCCAGGTCGAACGACGAGCAAGGGACTGCTCGGGATCGCAGAGCACGCAACATCGAAGAATGCGAATGAAGACAATCGCGAGACGCGGAAAGGACCGTAGACATGGCACTTGGCATGTACTTCACACCCACCTCCTTCACACCGGCACGGTACGATGCGGCCGGAAGGCTCTATCACGTTGCTCTCGAAACGGGCAGCCAGATCCAGGTGTTCGACGTCTGGGACTCCCAAGAGTCGTTCCAAGCCTTCGGGGCGACGCTGGTGCCTATTCTCGCCGAGCTAGGGGTTGATCCGGGCGAACCGCAAGTCTCCTCCGTTCACAACATCATCGAAGGCTGAGCTTCATTTCCTGAATGCGCGCCGCCGGAGTTGTGGAAAAGACTCCATCTCAAATTGCCGTTCACGGGCAGGCAAACCACAGCGAGCATCCCGGTCGAGTCGCAGGCTCCGGGCGTGCACCCGCTGTTGTCGGCCATGACGTCCACATGGAGGGAAGATCCCGCTGCGCAAGGTTACTTGACATTGGTTGCCACCTGGACGTAGTCGGTGAAGACAACGGGCCCGGCAGCTAGCTCAGGCTGATAGACGGATTCGAACCTCCGGACCGCATCGGACACTCCGTGAATTCTGTGTGCACCTTCGTCGGCGAACTCGAAGAGATGGACGAACTTCGTCGGGTCGTCCTTTTGCTGCCAGGCCGTATAAAAGACGCTACCGGGCTCGCTCTTTGGCACCCCTTTTGCCACAAGTGACCCCGTGGTCAGAGCCACAGGGTCGGGAGCCATCAGGTGAGTGCTCAAATCTCGTTCTACCGATGATAGGGGCCATCGACAAACCGGCGCGGTCGACGGCAGCTAGGGCCGGCGCGCATAGCGCGCCGGCCCATCGGCCTACCCC
>JBELAS010000185.1:0-3921 GCA_049508615.1 Acidimicrobiales bacterium | reverse complement strand
ACAGCGAGTCCAGCGAATCTCCGACGGTTGCCCGGTGGTGCAGTGCCATGGTCCCTCCAGCGGTGCCGACGGGTGCGGCGCACCCTCGCCCATGCTTTCGCACTTCGGCACCGGCCGTGGCCGCCACGACCCAGTCCACGATAATTCGCCGGGGGTCACAGACACCGAGCCGATGTTCCGGCCATCGCTGGATCGTCTTCGGCCAGGTGCTCCGAGATTCCACTGTCTGTTCTAGGACATCATTCGGAGCGGTACCGATCCGTCGCGGTGCGCCTTCTCACGCTTACGATCCGGCAACATTATCGTCGGGCGGTGCGGCCAGCTCCGTGCTCGGCGCTTCCATTTCTACTCGATTCCTCGAAGCACTCCGCGAGGAACGCATCGAGCGCCCCCATGTCACGCCGGAGGCGAAGCTGGCCCTCCTCGTTCTTGGAGATGTCGAGCGAGGGGCAGAAGGCATCGATTCCCCGGCAGAAGAAATGCGGCGATCCTTTGACCCCCCGCGACTCACCCTCATGCCATTCAGCCCGCACGGTGTGATCGTCCTCGTCACCGGGATCACCGAGGCTATGAGTGCTCACCACACTGCCGAGCACATCCGGGTGTGAGATGTCGCGGCCTTTCTCGAAGAGCGCATCACGCAGGGCAAGGCTGACGGCTTCGCCCGTCCTGTCGTCTCGGCGGTAAGCAGCCGCAACGACCGCAAGGGCCGGGAGGGAGGTGTGTGGGAAGTTCTCGAGGTCGAAGTGAGCGAAGAGGTCAGAGGCAACTTGCGTGCGCAGGTCATCGACGTGCGCTGCTGTGATCATCGGGTCGAGTGGTGCCCCGTTGACCAGTTCGAGGGGCCAGGCCCGTACTCGCACGACGACATCGTCGCGTCCCAGCTGATTCCGCCGCCGAACGAGCGAGCGAAGCCCAACATGAGCGAACGGGCACCAGATGTCTGCGTACACCTCGATCACAGTCACGTGCTGGACCCTACGCCGGCGGAGTCTGTTGAACCGCGCAGCTGCTTGCGAGTTCAGGTCCGGGGGTGCAAGGACGCCATCTGCCAGGAGCCGACCTCGTGGTAGGTGATGGTGCCGATCGACGAGCTGGTCAAGATGGTGATGTGTCGCTCCATGCGCACGGGGAAGCCGGAGCTCGCCGTCAACCACCAATCCTCTTTGACCGAGCCCCTCTGTCCGCCCGTGAGCGTGACTTGCTGGAGCTCATGGACGGTGGGAACGACAGCGCCCCCGATCCGCAAGGTGACGATCGCTACTATGCGTGTAGTAGTCGCCGCGGTAGTGCGCCCGGGCACGGCCGTGTTGGTGCCCGTGCAGGACCATCCCAGCGTCTGAGCGGGCTTGGGATCTCCGGGCAGGACCATGGCGGCGAGCGGGCAGGTGAACTGCGCCAGGTTGTTGATCTTGACGACGCCGAAATCCCACGATTGGGAGTTGCGATCGGCGGCCAGATGCAGCTGCGTGGCATGGGGACAGAAGTCGTATTCCTCCCAGTGGGCAACGTTGTAGTCGACGTGCCACCGCCAGCAGCCATCGGCAATGTACGTGACCGACGCGGGCATGACCGTGCCGTCGCGCTGTGAGTTCGGCGGAAACGAGATCCGCTCCGTTCCTTGGCCGTGGAGTGTGTAGACGCCCTCGGCTGGGGGCTCATAGGTAAGGTTCCCGCCGGCGGTGGTCGATCTGTTCCCCTTGAACGTCTTCACGGCCGTGTTCAAGGACTTGGGCCCGGGGTGTTCGCGAAATACGTATCGAACCGCCAGGAGGGCAGTGCCGCCGAGCACGATGACGGCGGCCGTAGCCACCGCGATCCGCCACCGATGGCGCCGGCGGGGGGTAGGCACGGGTCCCTCCCCAAGGTGGCGGTCGGGACCCCGAGCGTACGGTCCTTCGGGGATCGAACTCGAGCTTGGCGAACAGGGCGAGCTTGTCGACCCGTAGGATCCGGACACGGATCCGGACACTCGGTACGTTCTCAAGCGGGGAGCTCGTTCACGTGGATCAGACCTCTGAGCTGGTCCGTCGACGGACATGTCGCACATGGGTGCGCACGAGCTGCGAAGGTGTCATTGGCATCGGGAAAGGGTACCTTCGCGGCGCCGCGGATCCCCTGGGACGGTCCATGGCGTGGGCGAGGGTATTGTAGTGCTTGGTATAGCGCCGAAGGATGCACTCAGGCTTTGATGGCGTGGGCGGAGATACGTATAGTGATCGGGTCAACGTCAGGGGGCTGCGGGTCCTTTCGGCAGGTACGGACCTTTCAGTAGGTGAGGTACGGACCTTTCAGTAGATACGGAAGGGACGTCGCGGCCGGTGCCGTACGGAAGGTGCAAGCACACAATGAGACGGTACGCGCGCAGAGTGTCATGCTTCGTGGGGATTGGTGGGCTAGCGCTCGGAGTGCTTGCGGTGGGTCCGGGGGCGGCCGAGGCGGCACCTCCAGCTGGTGACACCGTCTTCGTATCACTCACCAGCTCACCGTTCTGCGGACCGTCCACCTACAACTCGATCAGCGCGGCCGTCGCGGCAGTGCCCTCCGGTGGGACGGTCGTCGTGTGCCCTGGTACCTACAGCGAGGACGTGGTCGTCCGGCAGCCGGTGACGATCATCGGGTTCGACGCGACGGTCGATCCCGGCACGGCCACGAACTCACCCCTCTACTCGATTGCCGGGAGCAACGCATTCACCGTGGTCGGCGAACATGTGACCATCGAGGGGTTTACCGTCGAAGGCGCCAGCGGTGACGGGATCTTCTCCGATGGCGACTACTCGACGTTCCGCAACAACGTTGCCGAGGACAACGCCCTAACCGGGATCGACCTGAACGCGAGTTCGTGGTCAACGGTCGCCAACAACACCGCCACCGACAACCAAGGGGGCGGTTTCTACTTGAAGAACGACGTCGGCTCCTTCATCTCCGGTGACACTGCCTCCCACGACACGGTGGTCGGCAATGTCGCCAAGAACAACGCCGGCGGATCTGGCATCATCCTCGCCGACCATCTGGGAGCACCGGGCAGCGGGGTCAACACCGCGCAGGGGATCTTCGCCAACACCATCATCGGCAACGTGATCGAGGACAACGGGAACGCCCCTGCGGCTTAGGCTCGGGCGTGATATTGACGTCACCAGTGCCTGGCGGTGCGGTCTATGACAACACCATCTCGGTCAACGCCATCACCGGCAACGGCCTAGCCGACGTGACCATTCACAGCTTTTTGCCAGGCCAGGATTTTGCCGGGAACCACATCATCACCAACGACATTGGCACCAACAATCTCGGCGGTGATTTCGGTGATCCCGACACCACCGGTGTGTATCTCGGCAGTGTCGGCCCCCAGAACGTGACCGTGGCCTTCAACGTCATCCACGGCAATCACTTCGGGATCTTCACCGCCGGTCCGGTGACGGTGGTTAATGGCTCTCTCAACCTCTTCTTCGGCGACGCCATCCCGTTCGGTTCCACACCCGTATACACCGGTTGAGCCACAGGGTTGATCCACGAGTCCAGCCGTTCTGCATGACGAACAGGTCTTGACGCTCCACAGCGATGTTATGTCCGGCCGGCCGTCTCGCGGCGTACTAACGAGGGCTACCAGGGCTGATTGACGACAGCCCGAGCAGGGGTGTCAAGTCTGTTCGTCGGGAGGGGCGGGCCACTGCCATGTCTCGGTGTTCTCGGCATCGAGCATCGATTTGTCGAACAGCACCGGCTGGCCGTCACCGGCGCGCTTGGACTGGTACATGGCGGTGTCGGCCTGGGCCACCAGGGTCTCGGCTGTTACGTCCGGCTCGTCGGGCCACGCCACCCCGATGCTGGCGCTCGAGGGCACGATGGTTTTCTTCAGACTGATCTGGTTGCGGAGGCTGGCTGCCAGCCGGGCGGCGGCGCTCATCGCCTCGGCCGCGGCTG
>JBELAS010000184.1:0-3938 GCA_049508615.1 Acidimicrobiales bacterium | reverse complement strand
CGGTAGCCCGGAATCTCGCCACAGACCGTGGGCAGCGCTGAACTACTCACCGTGGATTCTGTCAAGTCCGAGCTCCACCGTGCCGAACCCTTCTCCATGATTAACTCGCAACGCGATAGCCGCGGGCAGAATTGACGGGAGGTAGGACGATGGAACGCCACCCGAGGCACTTGCATGATCAATGTGCCGGCAAGTGGGGCAGAGGGGCCGGAATCGCATCGAAGGTCATCGTGGCGATGGCGCTGCCGACGTTGGGAGTGCTGATCGCCTCACCGGCCGGAGCGGCCGCCTGTTCACCCACGACCGGCGCCGCTAGCTGCACCGTGTCGGGCACGGCGACGCTGAGCGCCGGCTCGCTGTCGGTGGAAGCGCCGGCCACCTTGAGCTGGGCTGCGACGCTGACCGGCTTGAACCAGTATGTTTCCCAGGCGGCCACCATCGAGCCCGTGGACGCCACCGGGTCTACGCTCGGCTGGAACACCGAGGTGACCTCGACGCAGTTCACCACTGGCTCCGTGACGCTGCCGACGACGTCGTTGACGGTGAACGGTTCGGTGGCGTCGCAGAGCGCCAGCACCGCCCCGGTCGCGTCGTGTGTCTCCGGATCCACCTGTGTCCTGCCCACGCAGAACACCGCTCCGGTGACCTACCCGCTTACGGTCCCCGCCGCCACCACCGCTCCGGCGGCTGTGCCGCTGTACACGGCGGACGCCACGACCGGTATGGGAGCGGTGAACCTGGCAAGCGACTGGTGGCTGACCGTCCCGACGGCGGCGAAAGCCGGCACATACACCAACACCATCACGCTTTCGATCGTCTCGGGCCCGTAGCCCGATGGCGAACCCGTAACCGATGGTCGATCGGTCACCACCTCATCGACGGGGATGTCCCTCGATGACCGCTCAAGGGTCGTATAGGACCACTCTCAACTCCGGGCTTCGGCGATACGCCGAAGACCGGAGTTGGCGCGTTGTGAGTGTAGCCGCGAAAGCAGAGGACGTCCTTATCGGGAGATTGGGCATGCGACGAGCAATCTCAAGCCAATAGGCCGTAGAGCCTGCGGCAGGCTCTACGGGGCGAGGAGGCGCAAGGGCACCTGGGCCGACCCTGGTGGAAGAGAGGGCGCAGGCGCCACCCGGCTAGCGCAAGCTCACCTCTATAGCTGCCGGCTCATACAGAGCCGGCTCCGTCGCGCTCCGACGATGGTGAATTCTCATCCCGGAACACGAAACCGCCGGCCCTTGGGCCGGCGGTTTGCTAGTCAGGGGTGGCGGAAGAGCTGAATAGCCTTACCGCCACCTCCAACAGGGGGTTTCGGGAACACCGAGCGTTCCCTTTCGGGAACACCCCCCCTTGGAGGTGGCGGGAATCGAACCCGCGTCCTCCGGCTTCTCAACAGGCCTTCTCCGAGCGCAGCCGACAGCGTCATCTCGGGTCCGGAGCCGCCGTCGGCAGTTGCCCAGAACCCCAGTCACCCTCTGTTGTTCCCGGGGGCCGGGCGACGGTGCCTTCCGGGTAAGTCCTAGTAGATGACGCCCGTACCCGACCCGTAGGACTCGGGCCGGACGGACGGGCTACTTATTAAGCAGCCAGCGCGAGCTGAGGCTCGGCGTTTGTTTTGTGTCCCGGCTCTTTAACGTGGCTCCGGGGACCACGGCTCGCTTCTCCCATATCGACTACCGAAGTCGAAACCGATCACCCCCTCGTAGGTGGCACCCAGTCTATCGCCGCGTAGCCGATCACGATCAGTCGACCTCCCGTCGGCTGCTACGGGTGTTTCCCTTGCCGGCCGCCCGGGCGGCTTCGCGCAGCGCCTCACGTTCCGCGTCCCGGGCCGCGATGGCGTGACGCTTGTCGTAGAGGCGCCTGCCTCGGGCGAGGGCCAGCTCTACCTTTGCGCGGCCGTCTTTGAAATAGATGGACAGCGGTACCAGGGTGAGCGACTGCTGCTGGGTGCGACCGAGCAGCTCGTCGATCTGGCTCCGGTGTAACAGCAACTTTCGCCGCCGGTCAGGGTCGTGGGTGCCGAAACCGGCTGCGTTCTCGTAAGGCGGTACGTGCACACCAACCAGCCAGGCCTCGCCCTCCTCGACCCGGGCGTAGGCGTCGGCAAGGGTGACGCGCCCCGCCCGGAGCGATTTGACCTCGCTCCCCTGAAGGGCGATGCCGCACTCGAAGGTCTCGACGATGTCGTAGTCATGGCGGGCGCGCCGGTTGCGGGCGACCGTGCGGTAGCGGCCGTCTTTCGTGTCCTGTCTCGATCGTTTGGACTTGCGCCCTGGTCCCTTGGCTGCCGCCACGTGCGGAGGGTAGCGGAGGGTGGCGCGTTGTCGTGGGCGTTGTCCCTATACGCTGGGAGTTCGTGCTGAGGCTGTCCACCCAGGTCTATACACAGATCCTCGGTCACTGCCTGAGTGGCCTGCCCGACGAGGCGTGCGGGCTCATCGCCGGGGACTCTGCCGAAGGTCGGGTGTCGCGCTGCTATCCCACTCGGAATATGGCATCCTCGGCCAAGCTCTACACGGTCGACCCCCGTGAGCACCTGGAGGCCGAGCTCGAGGCGGAGCGGCTAGGGCTCGAGATCATCGGCGTGTTCCACTCACACACCCACACCGATGCCTACCCGTCGAAGACCGATGTCGAGCAGGCGAGCACACCGCTGAGCGATCCCGGCTGGCACTACGTGCTCGTGTCACTGCGCGACACCCATCCCGTACTGCGCGCGTACCGCATCGTGGACGGGCAGGTGGACGAGGAGTCGGTCGTCGTCGAGCCTCGCGCACCCCGGTAGAATACTGACCGAAATCATCAACATTCGTCCCTCCCGTCCGCCCTCGACGAGCCTGCTCGCTCTGGGAGCCGGTGGCGGAGGGATCGAAGGGAGGACGTTGTGCCCGTCGAAGTGCGCCTGCCCACAGTCCTCCGCCCGCACGCCGGCGGACAGACGACCGTCTTGGCGAACGGGGCCACGATCGGAGAGGTGCTGGCCGACTTGGCGCGCGGCTATCCAGGCATGGTCGGGCAGCTTCTCACCGACGACGGGAGCTTGCACCGATTCGTGAACGTCTACGTGAACGACAGCGACATCCGCTACATGGACCAGCTGGAGACCAAGGTCGCCGAAGGCGACACGGTGTCGATCCTGCCCGCGGTGGCGGGCGGTTGATCTCGTCGGCTGCGCTCGGGCGAGGACTTGGGAAATGGCTCTAGTCGGAAGCGTGCTCGACCTGATCGGCAACACCCCGTTGGTCGATGTGAGCCGGTTCAGCCCGAACCCGGGGGTCCGGATCCTTGTGAAGCTCGAGGGGTACAACCCCGGGGGCTCGGTCAAGGACCGGATCGCCTTGTCGATGGTGGAGGAGGCCGAGAAGGAAGGTGTTCTCGTCCCTGGGGCAACGCTTCTGGAGCCGACCTCGGGAAACACCGGGATAGGGATGGCTCTCGTCTCGCGGGTAAAGGGATACCACCTGAAGGTCGTCCTTCCGTCGAACGTGTCGGTCGAGCGCCGGCAGGCGCTGGAGGTGTGGGACGCCGAGATCATCGAGTCCCCGGGCGGCGAGGGCTCGAACGGTGCGGTGCGAATGGCCGAGCGGCTCCACGCCCAGCACCCGGAGTGGGTGTTCCTGAACCAGTACGCCAACCACGCCAATCCGAAGGCGCACTACGAGGGCACTGGACCGGAGATATGGCGCGACTGTCCCGAGGTGACCCACTTCGTCGCCGGGCTCGGGACCTCGGGCACCCTGCTCGGAGTCGGGCGCTACCTGAAAGAGCACAACCCTGGAGCCGAGGTTTGGGCGGTAGAGCCCCCGGCGGGGGAGATGGTCGACGGACTCCGCAGTCTGGACGAGGGATACATCCCCCCGATCTTCAGCGACCTCGGTGGTGCCGAGATCCTCGACCGCAAGATGATCGTCGGCCCCCGCGCCTCTGTGGAG
>JBELAS010000183.1:0-3953 GCA_049508615.1 Acidimicrobiales bacterium | reverse complement strand
CTGGAATGTCCCATACGACGTAGGCACTTTCACCGACGTTCGGTACGAGCGCGAGGGCACCGTCCTTGTGGTGGACGAGGCATGGGCGATCCTCGCGAACCTGGGGGTGGCGCGCTGGCTCCAGAGCGCGTGGAAGCTGTCACGAGCTTGGGGCGTGTCCAATGTTGCGGTGCTCCACCGGGTGTCCGACCTGGCAGCCGCGGGGTCGGCCGGCTCCGAGCAGGTGGGGTTGGCGCAGGGACTGCTCGCCGACTCGGAGACCCGCGTCGTCTACGGGCAGCCACCCGGTGAGGTCGAAAGCGCCGTGCCGCTGCTCGGACTCTCTGCGACCGAGGCTGAGCTGGTCCCACATCTAAGGCGCGGCGTCGCCTTGTGGAAAGTGGGAGGAAGGTCGTTCCTCGTCCAGCATCAGCTGTCCGCCTACGAAGCACCCCTCGTGGACACCGACGCGCCGATGGAGGGAAGGCCGACTGAAGGACCGCGAGCACGTTCGGCTGCGACGACGTCTTGGCCGGCGACGTGAACATCCTGCGGCTCCTGGCGGCTCTCGGGATCTTGGGGGCTGGCTGGCGCGCGCTCTCCCCTCATCCTCGGTCGCACTCGACCGAGGTGGCCGATAAGCGCTGGATGGTCCGGCCTCCACGGGCGCAACCTCGCCATGCAAGTGGTAGCTCGGGGGCGCGCTGGGCGACGCGCGCGGACCTGCGTCCGCTCTCGGTGCGAAGAGCGCAGACCGGTAGGCTCTCTCTCGGGCGGGCAGGGGGCCGGCTCCTGGCGGCGGAGGTGGGAAGTTCGGTTCTCGTGGTGGGGCCCACCCAGAGCCGGAAGACGAGCGGGTTCGCCGTGCCGGCGGTGCTGGAGTGGGAAGGGCCGGTGGTGGCCGCGTCGGTGAAATCGGACCTCGCTCGTCACACGCTCGCTTGGCGGGCGAGCAAGGGGAAGGTGTGGGTCTACGACCCGGCGGGCGCGACCGGGTTGCAGGCTTCGACGTGGTCGCCGCTTCGCCAGGCCGCAACGTGGGCAGGTGCGCGGCGCGTGGCCGGGTCACTCGCCGAGGTTGCCCGTTCCTCGGCGGGCAACTTGAGCGACGGAGACTTCTGGTATGCCAACGCGGCCAAGTTGCTCGGCCCGCTCCTGATGGCGGCCGCGGTCTCGGAGCGGACAATGAGCGACGTGGTGCGTTGGTTGGACGACCAGGAGGCCTCCGAGGTGGCCGAAGCGCTCGAGGCCGGCGGTGCCTTCGAGGCTCTACAGGCGCTGCGCGCTTGCTGGGGGCGCGACGAACGCCAGAGAAGCGCGGTGTACACCACCGCCGAGACCGTGATCGAACCCTTCGCGGATCCTGCGGTTGCCGCGTCGGCCGGGTCTCACAGGAGCGCCGACGATGCGATCGACCCGAGCGGTCTTCTCGACGGCGCAAGCACTCTCTACTTGTGTGCGCCCGCGCACGACCAGCGCCGGCTGCGTCCCTCTTCGCCACTCTGGTAACGCAGGTGATCGAAGCGGCCTACGACCGAGCCGACAGGCAGGGCACGGCGCTCGATCCCCGGCTCTTGGTGGTGCTCGACGAGGCGGCGAACGTCGCGCCGGTCGCGGAGCTCGACGTGCTCGCCTCGACCGCCGCGGGTCACGGGGTGCAGCTCGTGACGGTATGGCAGGACCTGGGCCAGATCGGTGCCCGCTACGGGACGCGAGCCGGCAGCGTGGTGAACAACCACCGTGCAAAGGTCTTCCTCTCGGGGATCGCCGACCCTCAGACGCTCGAGCACGCCAGCCAGTTGATCGGCGAGGCCGAGCACGCGTCGTTCGCCACCACCTTCGACGGTCGCAAGACCGCGTCGACGACGCAGACGTCGGTCGTCCAGCGCCTCCTCCCCGCCGCCGCCCTGCGCCGGGTGCCGCCAGGCAGCGCGGTGCTCGTCTCGGGCCACCTGCCCCCGGCACGGATATCGCTCCGTCCTTGGCAAGGTGACCCTGTTCTCAGTGCGCGCGTGACCGGGGAAGTGAAACGCCGGCGCGTCCGGCGGCGTCGCGTGCTCGCTCGACATCGAGGTAGCTGAACGTGTTCAGCAGGGGAGCGTCCGGTCGCGGACGGACACGCCTCCAGCACCTCGGAAGAGGTGACGTCACCTCTGCGCCGCGCATCCACGAGCGAGCACGCGTCAGCCCAGGCAGGGTTGGTCGGCCGTCTGCCGAAGGCAACCTGGCGCAGATCGGATGGCTGTGGCATGTCCGTCGGCGGTGGCGAGTCCAGCCTGAGTAAGGTGGCGCCGCCATGACAACCCTAGATACCACCACTGCCACCGGCGCTCGAGCAGCACCCGCGTCGCCTTTCACTCTGGCGATCGACATCGGGGGGACGGGCTTGAAGGCGTCGGTGCTCGACTCATCCGGAGCCATGGTGGCCGACCGGGTCCGTGTGGACACCACCTATCCGTGCTCCCCGGCGACGCTCGTGGACGACTTGGCCTCACTCGTGGCGCCCCTGCCGGACGCAGCCCGGGTGTCTGCGGGCTTCCCTGGCATGGTGCGCAAGGGCCACGTCCTCTCCGCGCCCCACTTCGTCACGGTGGCCGGTCCGGGTACCGCCGTCGACGACCGGCTCGTCGAGCAGTGGGCCGCGTTCGACCTTGCCGGCGCTTTGCGCAAGCGCCTGGGTAAGCCGACGAGGGTTGCTAACGACGCAGACGTACAGGGAGCGGCGGTTGTGAAAGGCACCGGGCTCGAGTTCGTCCTCACGCTCGGCACGGGTGTCGGGACCGCATTCTTCTACGAAGGGCGGCTCCTCCCCCACTTCGAGTTCGCGCACGCACCGTTCCGAAAGAGCGAGACCTTCAACGAGCAGATCGGCGAAGGGGCGCGCAAGGTGATTGGCAACCAGAGGTGGAACCGACGGGTTCGCAAGGCAGTAGGCATCTTTCGCGCTCTCACGTTCTTCGACCAATGCTTCGTAGGCGGAGGCAACAGCAGGCGCATCAGCATCGATCTTGGTGCCGATGTGAGCATCGTGGACAACTCGGCGGGAATCCTCGGGGGGATCAAGCTGTGGGAGGGCCACCACGTAGCGCTTTGAGCCGAGCGCCGGCTGGTGCGAGTGAAGGCGGCCGGTAGGCTCTTGTCCGTGCCACGCGAACCCACCAAAGGGTCGCAGACGGAGGAGCTCGATCCGAAGGCCCGACGTCGTAAGCAGAATCCGGCGCGCACCGTGGTCGTGCTGGTGGTGCTTGCCGCGGCAATCGCGTTCGTCATCCAGAACCGCCAATCCGTCCCCGTTCGCCTCTGGGTCGTGACTGAGCACGTCCACCTCATCTGGTTGGTGCTCGTGTGCGTTGTTCTCGGTGGTCTCGCCGACTTCGTCATCCGGCGGACCGTCCGCGTGCGTCGGCGCTCACGGCGCCGTCGGCCGAGCTGACCGTGCAGGCTGTCACGATCGTCGACGGCGACCTACGTTGGTCCACGCATCCCGATCCGGAGCCCGCAGACGGCGAGCTCCTCGTCGCCGTACGTGCCGCAGGCCTGAACGCGGCCGACCTCCTACAGAGGCGAGGCCTCTACCTCGCTCCCTACGGGGCGCCGCCGGACATCCCCGGGCTCGAGCTGACCGGCGAGGTCGTCGCGCTCGGCGGAAGCGCCTCGCGCTTTGCATAGGCGACCGCGTGATGGCGGTCGTCGGTGGAGGAGCGCAGGCGGAGCTTGTCACGGTGGACGAGCGTTCGGTGTTGGCGGTGCCGGCGGAGGTTACATGGGAGGAGCCGGCGGATTTCCCGAGGGATTCACGGCCGCTTATGACGTGTTGTTCTCCCAATGCCAGACGGCGGTGGGTGATCGGGTGCTGGTGACGGGGGCCGCGGGTGGTGTGGGCACGGCCGCGGTGCAGCTGGCGGCGGTCTCCGGCGTTTTGGTCACCGCTTCGGTTCGCGCTTTCGAGCTTCGAGACGCGGTGGTGGCCCTCG
>JBELAS010000182.1:0-3967 GCA_049508615.1 Acidimicrobiales bacterium | reverse complement strand
GATCAGCCGATAGCTCGGACTTCCAGTCCTTCTCCGACTTGTCGATCTCAGGACACATGTGACCTCCAAGGGCGTCGTCCAATCGATCAACGGAACACGTCTTACCGCCTTTGTGTTCCCGACTTCCCACCTGTCATGCACCGCATCGGCGCACGACCCGCCCGCTGCAGTGATCGGCCGCCAGCTCCTCGTCCACCTCTTGGGCGAGCAGCGTGGCGTAGTGGTCGCGCAGCTCCGGGCACGGGGCCTCTTGCTCCTTTGTGCAGCCAATGTCCATGTCCGGCACTTTCAGGCTCACCCTTCGGATCTGGTCTTCTGGCGCGGCTGAGGCATCGTGTTGGAACAGGTTACAGTTTTGGGGTTCCCCCTGATCACAGCGCCGGCTCGATGCGAGCCCTTCTCTGGCTGCTCGCTCACCGAGGAGATCCACCCGCAAGTGTCTTTCCGGTTTACGCATGCTCCCTGCGACTTTGGCTGGGGGGCACCGATGTGCAAACCTGAGAGCTGGAGACCGAGCCCGCGAAGACTGCGGAGACCGGATACCGAGTCCGCGGAAACCGCGGAGGACCGTAGAGACCGTAGGGACCGTAGGGACCGTAGGGACCGTAGGGACCTTAGGGACCGTAGGGACCCTAGAGACCCAAGGAGTAATTCGATGCCAGATGCCGTGATAGTGGCCACCGGGCGTACCCCCATCGGACGCGCGAACAAGGGCTCGTTGGTGAACTGTCGGCCCGACGACCTCGCCGCCCACGTCATGAAGGCGGTGATGGCCAAGATCCCGCAGCTCGACCCCGAGCAGATCGAGGACGTGATAATGGGCTGCGGCATGCCGGCAGGCGAGTCGGGGCACAACATCGCGCGCGTCGCCGCCATCCTCGCTGGTTGGGAGGTCCCCGGGGTGACCATGAACCGCTACTGCGCCTCCTCGTTGGTCGCGATTCGCACGGCCGCGCACGCGGTCCGTGCCGGCGAGGGCGATGTGTTCATGTGTGCAGGGGTGGAGGCCGTGAGCCGCTACGTGAACGGGTTCGCGGACGCTGGTGGTCACAACCCTGCCTTTGCCGAGGCGCAGGCCCGCACAGAGGCGCGCAGCCCCGCGGTCTCAGAACCCTGGACCCCGCTGAAGGGCCTGCCCGACGTGTACATCGCCATGGGACAGACCGCCGAGAACGTCGTCGAGCAGGAGAAAGTGAGCCGCGAGGACATGGACCGGTTCGCGTGTCTCAGCCAGAACCGGGCGGTGGAGTCGCAGAACAACGGGTACTTCGAGCAGGAGATCATCCCGGTCACCTTGGAAGACGGGACAGTGGTGTCCAAGGACGACGGTCCTCGCCCGGGCACGACGGTGGAGGTGCTGGCCAACCTGAAGCCTTCGTTCAGAGAGGGCGGGAGCGTGACCGCAGGTAATTCCTGCCCGCTGAACGACGGCGCCGCGGCGGTCGTGGTGATGTCCGACACCAAGGCATCCGAGCTCGGGATCACCCCGCTGGCGCGGATCGTCTCCAGTGGCGTCTCGTCCCTGAACCCCGAGATCATGGGACTCGGGCCGATCGAGGCCTCGCGCCGCGCGCTCAAGCGGGCCAAGATGACGATGGACGACATCGACCTCGTGGAGATCAACGAAGCCTTCGCCGCTCAGATCGTCCCTGCCTCGAAGTATCTCGGGATCGATTGGGAGAAGCTCAACGTAAAGGGCGGTGCCATCGCCCTGGGCCATCCCTTCGGCATGACCGGGGCGCGCATCATGACCACGCTGCTGCACGCGCTCAAAGACGAGGGCAAGACCTACGGGCTGGAAACGATGTGCGTCGCCGGTGGGCAGGGAATGGCCATGATCGTCGAGCGTCTCTCGTAGCGCGTAGCCCCTCCTGGGGGGAATCAGGCGGGAGTCGACGGGAGAAGAGACGGCAGGCGGGGAGCGAAGCTCCTCGCTGTGCCGCCGGCCTGGTACGTCTCATCGATATGGGATCTCGTCGCGCCCGCGCCGAAGGCGATCCCGGGCACCCGATGCTCGTCGGCCAGTCCGACCCAGGCGCTCCCTGACAGAACCTCGCGTCGTCGAGATGATTTCCCTCTACACTGGAATGTCACGAGGCTCACGAGGAGGTCGGACCGGTGCGAATCTCGAAGCTCTTGGCCACCAAAGGGTCCTCGGTGGCGACGATCCCCCCCGGTGCGACAGTGGCGGATGCCGTCGTCGAGCTGCGCGAGCACGGCATCGGAGCCCTCGTCGTGTCTTCGGATCAGCAGCACATCGAGGGAATCGTCTCAGAACGTGACGTCGTACGCGCGTTGACCGACCGGGCGGGTGCGTTGCTCGAAGACCCGGTCTCGTCGATCATGTCCCCCACCGTCACCACCTGTTCGCCGGACGACGAGATCGAGTCGCTCATGTCGACGATGACCGACAAGCGGTTCCGTCACGTGCCCGTGGTGCGCGATGGCGTCCTGTGCGGGATCATCAGCATCGGCGACGTGGTGAAGTACCGCATCGGTCAGCTCGAGAAGGACCGCAACGAGCTCGTCGACTACATCAACGCCCGTTGAAGACGGCTCTGTACCGTTACGCGCTAATCCCTCCGTCCACAGAGAGCACGGCGCCTGTGGTGTAGGAGGACTCTTCCGAGGCGAGGAAGGCGACTGCCGCCGCGATCTGATCCGGCGTACAAAAACCCATCTTGCTCATCATACGATGCAGGTGTTTCGGATCGGCACCCTCGGGCAGGGTGAAGTTCGCCACGAGGGGAGTGTCGACGCCTCCTGGGGCCACGGCGTTCACCCGCACTCCCCGGCCCGCGTACTCGATGGCGAGCGCCTTCGTCAGCATGATGAGGCCACCCTTGGACGCGCAGTAGGCGGCCGAGTAGGCGCTCCCCATGATTCCCGAGGTGGAGGCCACGTTGACGATGCTCCCCTTCTGGGGATGGAGCATGTGCGGCAGCGTCGCCTTCGACATCAGGAACGGCCCGGTCAGGTTGACCGCCAGGATGCGCTGCCAAGTCGCGAACGGCATGTCGAGGGTGTGTGCGAACATCCCGGTGCCGGCCACGTTGCAGAGCACGCAAGGCCTGCCGAGGGTAGAGGCCACCTGGTCGACGGTCCGGTTGACCTCGTTCTCGTCGGTCACGTCGCAGCGGAACGCCAGCGCCTTTGCGCCAAGAGTCACCAGGGCGCTTGCCGTCTCCTTCACGGCCTCGGCAGCGACGTCCAGGCAGGCGACCAGTGCTCCTTCGGTAGCCAGGCGGACGGCGGTCGCGCGTCCGATGCCCGAGGCCGCTCCGGTCACGATCGCCGTCTTTCCTTCGAATCGACGGGCTGGCAGTGCGGCCAGGGACAGCTTGGCGCCCGCGACCATCGGGTACTCGCGCGACGGGCTCTCCCGGGCCTCTTCCCGGGTCACCTCGTCCCCCGTCGCCGTGACCTTCTGGTCGCTCATCTGCTCATGCTGGGAGGTCGTTCGCCGGGGTTCTCTTTACGCCGCCGGTGATCTCGCGCACCGTCATAGCGGAGCCGATGGTAGGGGCCACTAGCGCATGTGGGCCAATGCGTCCGAGCGGCCATGATGAATGGGGTGACCCGCCTAGTCGTACGCGCTTTCGAGCGAAAAGAGCTTCGAGCAGCCGCCGCAGCTAGGACGTGCGCGTACCTGCGAGCCTATCGGCGCGTGTGCTAGGCGGAGCTATGCGCGGCGGCCCTGCTCACAGTAGCAACTCGGCCATCAACTGCAGCGTGCTCGTCGAGCCCCCTACGAGCAGGGTGGTGGCGATCGACTCCTGCCAGGCCGCCAGGTCGTCGCGGATCTTCTCCTTCGGACCTACGAGCGCGATCTTCTCCACCATCGCTGTGGGAACCGCGGCCGCCGCCTCGTCCTTGTGGCCGTCGAGGTACAGGTCTTGGATCTTGTGCGCGTCGGCCTCGAAGCCCATGCGTACGAACACGTCGAAGTGGAAGTTCATCTCACGTG
>JBELAS010000181.1:0-3970 GCA_049508615.1 Acidimicrobiales bacterium | reverse complement strand
CTCTCGCTGCGGGGCTGCTCGGGAAGACGCTCTCCACCACGGCGCCCGCGTCACCCGGTGCGTCTTTGGCATCGACGCCGATCCACCCGTGCTCGATCCGGTGATTGGAGGCCAGCTCGTCTGCGACACCGAGCGCGAGCGAAGCGGGGACGAAGAGCCCGATCGTGTCGGCGGTGGCGTTCTCCTGCCCGTCGAGGATGCCGATCACGTTCCCGCGCCCATCGATCAGCACCTCGCCCCAATCGGCTCGAAGCGGTGTCTCGGTCTCGATGGCATCGATCAGCTCTGTCCCTTCACCTGACGACGCGGCGCGGTCCACCTGCTGAACCATGCCCACGGCCACGTCGACAGCTGGGACCGCGGAGCTCTTCGCGCCAGAGCGCAAGCACGCGGTGACCGCCAGCTCACCCGGCACCACATCCTCGTCGGCGAAGAAAGCCGGCACGAGGCCGCCGTTGGTGCTCACGACGGCAACTCCTGAGCTCTTGTCGGTCGCGACCACCTTTCCCTGCAGATGTCTCCCGTTCGAGGTGACGACCTCCATGCGCGAAACGCCGGCGGCAGCCGAGGCGGCCGTCACGACGAATTCGCCTCCGGGAAGGACCACTCCGGTCACCGGGACCCGTCGGGTGGCTCCGGCCGGCTCCAGCTCGACGAGCGAGGGCCGCAGCGTCGAGACGAGTTGCATGATGCCGGAAGCGGCCGACACCGAGGGAATGGTGACGAGACTCGTCTCGGTGGGGTGCGGAGCTCGGTCGGCTGTGCTCATGGCGGGTGTGTCCACCAGCGTCAGGACCACAGCAGCCGTCACGGCAACGGCTGCGGCTCCCAGCGTGCCGGCCGCGATCGCGCCACGCCGCTCACGCCACAGATCGCGCGTCAAAGGACGGCCGAGAACCGCCGCCGGAAGGCCGTGCCCGGGACCAGAGATCTCCGAGGGGTGCCTCCACAACCTGTCGTCGGGCGCGATCCACCCCCGGTTGACGATGTCCTCGTTGTCAGGACCGTCGGTGTCGTCGGGGATGTTCCCGAAGGTGAACGGGCCGCCGCTGTCCATTTGTTTCGAGGCTACTTGTGGGAACTCCCCGGCGGGTATCGCGCCCCGCTGTCGGAAGTTCGAAGTGTCCCCGGCCGGGCGACTGTCCCCTACGATGGCCCGGTGGGAGCTACGGGACGTGGCTAGGGATCTCGCGATCGACCTCGGCACGGCGAACACACTGGTGTACGCCAGAGGTCGGGGGATCGTGTTCAACGAGCCGACCGTGATCGCCCTCAACACCAGGACCCAGGAAGTCCTCGCCGTCGGCCAGGAGGCCTGGCAGATGATCGGGCGCACACCGGGCTACATCGTGGCAGTGCGACCGCTGCGCCAAGGGGCCATTACCGACTTCGACATCACCGAGCGGCTGATCCGCCTGTTGCTTCACAGGTGCGGGGTGTCCCGTCTCAATCGCCCTCGCGTCCTCATTTGCGTACCGTCCGCGATCACCTCGGTCGAACGTCGCGCGGTGAAAGAGGCGTCGCATCGTGCAGGCGCCTCAGCGTCATTTCTCATCGAGCAACCGATGGCTGCAGCGATCGGGGCCGGGCTCTCCATTCACGAGCCCATCGGCAACATGGTGGTGGATGTGGGTGGGGGTACGTCCGAGACGGCGATGATCTCTCTGGGCGGCGTGGTGTCCTCTCGAGCCATTCGTTGTGGCGGCTTCGATATCGATACCGCGATACAGGCCTTCGTGAGGCGCGAATACGGGGTCGCCATCGGCGAGCGCACGGCGGAGGAGATCAAGCTGGCCATCGGTTCCGCTGCTCCTTTCGACGGCGAGGTGAAGGCAGAGGTGCGTGGGCGTGAGCTGCTCACCGGCATGCCGAAGACCGTCGTGCTCTCACCTGCGGAGCTTCGCGCGGCTGTCGAGGACAACGTGCGACAGATCATCGAGGCGGCGGTGGAGTGCCTCGGTGCCTCCCCGCCCGAGCTCGCACAGGACATCATCACCCAGGGGATCCACCTCGTGGGCGGCGGGGCTCTCCTGCGCGGGCTCGCCCGGCGCCTGGCGGACGAGACCGCGGTGCCAGTGCACCCTGTCGCCATGCCTCTCGAATGCGTGGCGCTCGGTGCAGGAAAGTGCCTCGAGTCCTTCGACACGTTGAAGGAGCTGTTCGTCGCTTTCGACGCCTGATTCAGAGTTTCCGCGGTTAGACGAACGAGATGGCCGACGGGGGCGCGAATCCTCGCCGGCGGCTGTGCTTGTGGTGGCGTGTCGCTGCGCCCGGTTGGCCCTGCGTGTGACGTTCCTCACTCATAGTCCAGAAGCTCTTCGGTCGTTTGGCGTACCTGCCAGTCGCGGTCGTTCAGGCATCGCCGCAACCCGTCTTCGGCTCTGGGGTCGTCGAAGGCGGCTAGGGCGATTGCGGCGCGCCGGCGAACAGCCGGTCTATCTTCGAGCGCACCGAGGATCGAGGGCAGGGCCCGCGCGGCGCCGATCGCCCCTAGGGCCGCGACGGCGGCCTCCCGGCACAGCGGATCGGAGTGCTCTCGAGCCATTCGGCAAAGGGCGTCCACCGGCTCTCCTGCACTCGCAGGTCCCCACTCACCGAGGGCCCACGCCGCCGCCTCGGCCACTGCCGAGTCCGAGTCGCCCAGAGCGCCGGTGAGTGCGTCGAGGAGGGCACTCGCGCGTGGCGCGGATGACTCGCGCGACGCGATCTGGCCGGCGATCTTCGAAGCTCGATGCCGCACCAAGGGGTCGGAGTCTGCCAGGGCTTCGACGACCCTGTCGGCGTTGAGCGCGCCGAGCCGGGCGAGCGCTCCCAGCGCGGCCGCCCGTACGGAGGGCTCCGGGTCGCCTGCCAGAGCGACGGCGGTGCCCGCATGTGCTTGGTGCCCTGCCAACACGGCCAGGCGTCGGCGACGAAGAGCTGTCCCGGCTGTTCGGTCGGTGCCGGCGGGTGTCGGATCGAGCTGTGCCTCGAGTGCCGAGCATGTGAGTGGCCCGTCCGGTGCGCCGAAGAACCTGCGGCGATCCGTGGCAGGCTGTAGTTCCTTCTCCGGGCCCCTTGCCATGTCGACCTCCGAGACCACGCTATCTGCGCCCCCGACCACTTCGCCCCGGCGACGCCGACGGTGGGCGTTCCTGGTTGGCGCAGTGGTGCTCGCGCTCTCGGTGTTGACGGTCGTCGCTTCGTTGGTCACGGTGCCGTACTACGCCTTGGTCCCCGGCGACGCATTACCGGTGTCCGGCCTCATCTCGCTCCCGCCGGGCCGGGCCCATCGGGCCCATGGCAGCGTGCTGCTCACAGACGTTGGGGTGAACAACGTGAAGCTCATCGGTCTGCTACCGGCATGGCTCGACTCCGACACGACCCTAGTGAGCAGCAGCGAGCTGACGGCCAACCTGCCCGTGAGCGAGTCCGACGCAGAAGGCATGGTGGATATGCAGGAGTCGGAGCTCACGGCCGAGGCCGTGGCCCTGCGCCAACTCGGCTACGAGATACCCGAGCAAGACGTCGGGGTGACCGTCTACGTGATCGACCCGGGATCGCCCGCCCAGCACGCGCTGAGAGTGGGTGACGTGGTGAGCGCGATCGACGGCGTCCCCACCCCCAACCCGCAGGCTCTGCGATCCGCCCTGCGCGCGAATCGACCGGGTGACGTGGTCACGTTGCAGGTCGGGTCGGTGGCTCACCCCACCCCCGGGCACCCGGTGACCCTGAAGCTCGCCAGGATCGTGGAGAACCACGCGACGGTGCCCCTCATCGGTATCGGTGATCCGACTGCACTCGTCAATGGAATGGGAACGCAGCCCCATTACCAGCTCCCGTTCGCGGTGAGCATCAACAGCGACCAGGTCGGCGGCCCCTCTGCGGGGCTCGCCTGGACGCTCGGCATCATCGACAGCCTCTGCGGTGGTGGGCTCACCGGGGGGCGGACGGTCGCGGCGAGCGGCACCATCCACCCTGACGGAACGGT
>JBELAS010000180.1:0-3973 GCA_049508615.1 Acidimicrobiales bacterium | reverse complement strand
CGATGCGCGAGCGCACCGTGCCCACGGGAACGTTGAGGACGCGCGCGATCTCCTCGTACGTCAGGTCACACAGGTCGCGAAGCACTACCGCCGTCCGAAACTCCACAGGAAGCGAGGAAAGGACGGCGTCGACGTCGACTCGTCTCGCTGCTGTGTCCGAGGGATCCGCAGCGGGTGCACCGAAAGCGGGCCGTTCGCAGCTCGCTGCACGTCCCTTCGTCGGCCCGCCCCAGCCGGGGTCTGCACCGAACCTCGTTGCCGGGGAACCCGCCCCGGCCACCTCTGCGGCGCCACCCCGTCCCTCGAGGTCGAGCCCCACGAGCGGTCGCCTGCGCCGGCGGCGAAGCTCGTCGATGCAAGAATTGGTGGCGATGCGGTAGATCCACGTCCCGAAGCTGCTCCGGCCGTCGAAGCGCGGCAGTGAGCGCACCGCGGACAATAGGGTCTCCTGGGTCGCGTCGGCGGCGTCGGCGGCGTCGCCGAGCATTCGCCGGCACAGAGCATGGACCCGGTCGTAGTTGGCCACGAGAAGCTTCTCCAGCGCGTCGGAGTCACCGGAGCGTGCCGCTTCACACAGCTCCCGGTCTTCACGCAGAGCGGGCTCAGGCTCGCTTTCGATAGCCAAAGGCTAACCGCGGTGTTCGACGGCGGCGTGTCGGCGAGACGACCTGGAGGCACCTATACCGACATGACCCGTGAGAGCGAGGTCGACCTAATTCGCCTGATTCGAGCGACTGGTCAAGAGCAGGTGATGCGGTGGACGTCGAAGATCCCGTCCGCCTTCGCCAGCGCCTCAAGGGCGGCATCGGGAACAGGCCGGTCGGTGGAGAGGACCATCAGCGCCGTGTTGCCGCTCTCGGAAGGCCCGACGCCCATGGACGAGATCGAGACGTCCGCGTCGCCGAGTGTGCTCCCGACGATCCCGATCATCCCGGGCCTGTCGTCGTTGCGGACGACGAGCATGTGCTCGGCCGGTGGGATCTCGACGGCGTGATCGTCGACCATCATGATGCGAGGAACGGAGCGGAGGCCCGCCAGCGTGCCGGCCAGGGAGTGATGCGTGGAGCGAAGCGTGACCAGGTTGACGAAGTCCCGGGTAGTCGATGTGGTCACCTCTCGAACCTCGAGCCCGCGCTCGGCCGCGAGGTGCGGGGCGTTCACATAGGACACCGGCTCCTCCGTACCCGCGGCGAAGAGGCCCTTCAAGATGGCCAGGGTGAGGATCTGCGTGCCGACACCCGCCGAGGCGAGGGCGCCCGCGTACTCGACCTCCAAGACGTCGGGCAGACCGTCGTTCAAGCAGGCGAAGGCGCGCCCCAGCTGCTCGGCCAACCCGAGGAACGGCCGCACTGACTCGGGGACCTCGGTGGCTGCCACGTTGACGGCGAAGGGCACGAAGTCGCCTGCCAACGCCAGGTTCACCTGCTCGGCGATGGTCAGCCCGGCCTTGTCCTGAGCCTCGACCGTCGAGGCCCCCAGGTGCGGGGTGACCACGACGTTGTCGAGCTCGAACAGTGGCGAGTCGTTGCAGGGCTCGACCGAGAAGACGTCGAGAGCCGCTCCCGCCACCCGACCGCTGCGGATCGCGGAGGCGAGCGCGTCCTCGTCGAGGATCCCGCCGCGCGCCGCGTTGACGATGCGAAGCCCGGGCTTGGCCCGCTCGAGCAGCTCGCTTCCGATCAGCCCCGCCGTCTCTGGGGTCTTCGGCAGGTGGATGGTGAGGAAATCAGCCGCCGCGACCAGGTCCTCGAGCGGCATGAGCTCCACCCCCATCTGCCTCGCCCGGTCGACAGAGACATAGGGGTCGTACGCGCACAGGTGCATCCCGAACGCGAGCGCACGCTGCGCCACGAGCGCTCCGATCTGCCCGAGGCCGACGACTCCGAGGGTCTTGCCGTGCAGCTCGACACCTTGCCACTTCGAGCGCTCCCACTTTCCCGACACGAGGGCCGCGTGCGCCTGGGGGATGTTCCGGGCCTGGGCCAGCAACAGCGCCATGGCATGCTCGGCGGCGGAGAGGATGTTCGACTGCGGGGCGTTCACGACCATCACGCCGCGCCGAGTCGCCGTCTCCACGTCCACGTTGTCGAGGCCGATGCCGGCCCGACCGACCACCTCGAGGTCCGGTCCCGCTTTCAGTACCGAAGCGTCGACCTGCGTGGCCGAGCGCACTATCAGAGCTTGGGCGCCGGCCACCGCGCCGAGGAGCGCTTCGGGCGAGAGCCCGAGCTGCACGTCGACCTCGTGGCCGGCGTCTGACAACAGCTTGAGGCCGGAGGTCGCAAGCTTCTCCGTCACGAGCACCCTTGCCATGGTTCGAGCCTGCCCGGCGCGTCTACTCGGCGGTGGCGAAGAGCTGGGCCAGCCGCCCCACACCCTCTTCGATCGCCGCGTCGCCCAACGCGTAGGAGAGCCTGAGATACCCCGACGCCCCGAAGGCCTCTCCGGGGACGACCGCGACCTTTGCCTCGTCGATGGACACCTCCGCGACCTCGGCCGAGCTCGTGACCTCCCGCCCCGCCAGGCGCCGGCCCAACAGGCCCTGGACCGAAGGGAACGCGTAGAAGGCACCCTCGGGCTCCGCGCAGGTGACCCCGTTGCACTCGTTGAGCATGCGGTGGATGACGCGGCGTCGGCGGTCGAACACCTCGTGCATGGCGTGCACGTGGCCCATGTCACCACACAGCGCGGCCAGCGCCGCCTGCTGTGCAACGTTGCACACGTTGGAGGTGGCCTGCGACTGGAGCGCGTTCACCGCCTTGGCCACGTCGGGCGGCCCTATCAGCCAGCCCACTCGCCAGCCGGTCATCGCGTAGGTCTTGGCAACGCCGTTTATGACGACGCAGCGCTCGGATGCCTCCGGCACGAGCGCGGGCAGGGACGAGAAGCTCCGCCCGCCGTAGACGAGGTGCTCGTAGATCTCGTCGGTGACCACCCACAGGCCGTGCTCGACCGCCCATCGCCCGATGGCAGAGACCTCCTCGGGGGACAGGACGGCGCCGGTCGGGTTGTTCGGGGAGACGAAGAGGAGGATCTTCGTCGACGGTGTGAGCGCCGCCTCGAGCGCCTCGAGGCTCAGGTGGAAGCCGCTTTCCTCCTCGGTCGGCACCGCCACGGGCAACCCTCCGGCCAGGGCGACCACCTCGGGGTAGGTGGTCCAGTAGGGCGCGGGGACGAGGACCTCGTCGCCGGGGTCGACCAGGGCGCAGAACGTCTGGTAGATCGCGTGCTTCGCCCCGTTCGTGACCACCACCTGCGACGGTGAGGCGACGAACCCCGAACCGCTCTGGGTCTTCGCCACGATCGCCTCACGCAGCTCGGCCAGGCCGGGGGTGGCCGTGTAGTGGTGGTTCACGGGATCTGCGCAGGCGGCTATAGCCGCCTCCACGATGTGAGCAGCGGTCGCGAAGTCGGGCTCTCCGGCTCCGAAGGAGATCACGTCCTCACCCTCTGCCCGAAGCGCCTTTGCCTTGGCGTCGACCGCGAGGGTGGCAGACGGGGCGACCGCGGCCACCCGGGCCGATACCCGGCGGGCCTCCTTGGTCGACCTACCTGCGTGCGTCTGAGCCGTGGTTTCTGGAGATATCGCCATGGCTGTCATGCTGTCACATGTGACTATCTCCCCGAGAAACCAGCCCCACACCCCCAGCACTTCGAAACACCTCTCCGCTCCGTCCGGGATCAAGCTCCCCGACTCCCTGAAGCCTTCCGACGGGCGCTTCGGGAGCGGACCCTCCAAGGTCCGCCCGCAGCAGGTGGCCGCCCTGGTGGCCGCCGCGCCGACATACCTCGGCACCAGCCACCGCCAGGCGCCCGTCCGCTCCGTGGTGGGGCGGCTGCGCGCGGGCCTGCGCGAGCTGTTCAGCCTCCCCGAGGCCTACGAGGTTGTCCTGGGCAACGGCGGGACCACCTGCTTCTGGGACGTGGCCACGTTCTGCCTGATCGATAGACGCAGCCAGCACCTGAGCTTCGG
>JBELAS010000018.1:0-11759 GCA_049508615.1 Acidimicrobiales bacterium | reverse complement strand
CCGTTCGCCCTGCCTGCCATCAAGATCCGTGAGAACACGTAATTGAAATGGTCACCGGGGTATTCGGGGATCTGCACCCCTCCTGTCAACACCGGCATCTCCATGGAGGCAGCAAAGTCTGCCGGGCCGAAGATGACGGTCTCGAGCCTGTCGGATGCGGCGCAGATCTCGTCAACGGCGATGAGACCGCGCGTGGTCTCGATCTGGGCCTCGATGCCGATGTGACGGGGAGGAAGCCCGCTCGTCTTCTCCACCTGGCTGAGCAACAGGTCGAGGGCCACGATCTCCGCGGCAGACTGCACCTTGGGCAACATGACCTCGTCCAGGCGCTCACCGGCGTTGGAAACCACCTCGATGACGTCGCCGTAGGTCCACTTCGTGTCCCACGCGTTGACCCGTACGCACAGGACCCGGTCGTCCCAGCCCTGCTTGCGAATGGCCGAGACCACCTTTGCACGCGCAGGCTCTTTCTCCAGCGGTGCGACCGAGTCCTCGAGGTCCAAGAACGACATGTCGGCGGGAACGTTCGGTGCCTTCTCGAGGAAACGCTCGTTCGAGCCCGGAGTCGAGAAACAGGATCGGCGAGGCAGGTCTCGGCTGCGTTCGGACATGAAGCGATCCTACTTGCGCACCAAGATGCTCCAGACCGCGCCGTTCAGCCGAGATGAGAGCGCATGAAGTCGAGCGTGCGCTCCCAGGCAAGGGCTGAGGCCTCGGCGTTGTGGACCTCCGGCCTCGTGTCGTTGAAGAAGGCGTGGTCGGTACCGGGATAGATGTAGATCTCCGCCTCCCTGCCCAAGCCCCGCAACCGAGCCTCCAGAGCGCGGGCCGCGTCCGGGGTGCAGTACTCGTCGAGCTCCGCGTAGTGCCCGAGGACGGCCGCCTCGAGTTTCGAGTAGTCGGGTTGTAGGTCCGGTCGCAGGGCGATGCCGTAGAACGGAACGCACACCGACACCGCGTCCGGCCGGCGCGTGGCGAGAGTGAGCGCCAGCCCTCCGCCCATGCAGAAGCCGACGACTGCGACCTTGTCCCCTTTCACGTGCTTGAGCAGTTCGTCCACCGCACCGGACATGTCTCGTCCTGCGACGTCCGCCTCCATCGCCATCGCCGCTTTGCCCGCCTCGTCCGGTTCGGACACCTGCTTGCCCCGGTAGAGGTCCGGCGCGAGAGCCGTGAACCCGGCAGAGGCGAAGCGCTCGCAGACGTCCTTGATGTGCGGCACGAGGCCCCACCACTCCTGGATCACCACGACTCCGGGGCCACCCCCCGACGCAGCGGCCAAGTAGCCCCGGCCCACCGACCCGTTGCTCGGGAACTCGATCATCTCTCCCATGAGCGGGAGGCTATACGTGCAAGGCTTCGCGTGAAAGGACGATCCCCGCCTCCCGTGAAGAGTCAGAAGCCTTCGAGGAGCTCGGGCGGCTCTGGGCAGTCGCTGCCGGAGAGCGCGATCGCAAGGGACTGCGCACCGTTCGGTCCCACCACCTGCTCGATGCCGCGGTGACCGAACAGGGTGCTATGACCCCTCGTGGCCGGTATACGCACATTGGGCGTGCGCACGCCCGGAAGCGCCCCGGGGCGGCTCTGGGCGTGCGGGGCGCCGAAACGGCCAGACATCGACTCCCACAGTGCCGTCGGCAGGACACGGCCCACCCCTGCCTCCACCCACACCGGTACCTCCGCGGCGTGAGCCGCGTCGAGCAGGCCGGAGCACGAGGCGTCGGCCACCATCCCGCTCGGACCCAGCGCTCCGACCTCGACCACGACCAGGTCGGCGCCCACCACCTCGCCGATGCCTCCTTGCCGTACGGCACGTGCCCCGGGAGGAAGGGCCTCGAGCATCAAGGTCGGCGTCGGGTCGTTCTCGAGTTCCCGCGCGCACCGTTGCGCTTCGGACACGGGTTCCCCCGCGCTCAGCACGCGCGCTGCCAGCCACCACAGAGGGCCGCAGCCCGGCTGCCGATCGAGCAGCCGGCGGCACGCTGGGACCAGCGCCGGTGCCTCACGCTCGGCGAGATCGGCCAGGGCCCATGCGGCCTCCGCTGCGAGCACCGACGGGCCGGCCCAGCCTGTCCGGGCGACGAACCGCAACCGTTCGATGGGGTGCACACTGCCGACGCTATCTGTGTTCCTGGCGCCTTCCGCGGCTGCGCTTCGGTGGCGAGGACGCCATGAAAGATCGGCCCGTCCGTTACCCCTCGGCACCGGCGGCTCGGGGCCCCGGGACACCTCGAAAGCGGTACGGCATCGGCTCCCTGCCGGGTTGGACGACGATCGCCTGGCCCGTCTCTGAACCGGCCACAGCCGCTAGCACTGCCTCGGCCACCGATCCCGGAGTGATGAGCGGGAACTCCGAGCCGGTCTGTGAGTCGCGCACCTCCCCGTCTATGAGGGGGGTGTCGACCAGGCCCGGACAGATCGCGTTGATCGTCACGTGCTTCTCGGCAAGGCCCGGCGCGAGCGAGCGCACCAGACCCACCACGGCATGCTTCGTCATCGTGTACACGGGATCGGCGGAGAAATCGAACAGCCCCGCGAGCGAGGCGGTTACGACGATCGATCCTCCTCCCATTGCCTCGAGCTCGGGTAGGAGCGCGCGAACGCCGAAGACCACGCCGTCGACGTTCACACCCATTATCCGGCGGTACTGCTCGTCCTCGAGCAGCGTCAGGTCCTCCTGGCCGGTGCTGACACCGGCGTTCAAGTAGACGACGTCCAGGCCGCCCAAGCGCCGCACGGCGTCCACCACGGCATCCCACTCCGAGCGACGGCTCACGTCCGCGCGCACGGGCACACCGCCGATTGCGGATGAGGCGCGCTCGGCGCCCGGACCGTCGACGTCGACCACGACGACCTTCGCACCTTCACCCGCCATTAGCGTGGCGCTGGCCAGGCCGATGCCCGAGGCGCCGCCGGTCACCACCGCTATCTTCTGCTCGAGCGCACCCATTGGACAGGACCTTAGAGGCAACACGGACAGAACGACGAAGCCGGACGGTAACCTGGGAACTTCGTGAAGCCGATCCCCGTCTCCTTTCACATCGGGCCACTGCTAGTCCACACCTACGGCATCGGGCTGGCGATCACCTTCTGGTTCGGCTACCGCTACTTCGAGCACCGCCTGCGCGACAACGGGTACGAGTACCAGTGGTTCACCGGTGTGTTCCTCTGGGTCGTGGTGACCGCGATCGTCGGTGCCCGCCTCGTGCACGTGCTCGCCAACTTCTCCCACTACAGCTCGAACCCCACGGAGATCCTCGCTGTGTGGCACGGCGGGCTCTCCTCGTTCGGCGGTCTGCTCGGTGGCCTGCCGACCGGTCTCTTGCTGGCACGCCGCCGCTACCCGGAGCTGTCCACCATCCGGACGCTCGACCTGCTCGCACCGGTGTTGATGGCCTCATGGGGCATAGGGCGGCTACTCGGACCGCAACTCATGGTCGACGGCGGTGGCCACCGCACCAGCCAGTGGTTCGGCATGCAGTACGCGAACGGGCTCGGGGGCTACACGCCGAAGGAGCTGCCCGTCCCGATCTTCCAGGCGATCGAGTCCTTCGTGATCTTCGGGATCTTGATCGTGATCGAGCGCCGGTTGCGAAAGCGCCCTCTCGGCACCGTCGTAGGCTCCGCCATGGCCCTGTGGGGCTTGGAACGGTTCGTGGAGCAGCACCTGTGGCTGAGCACCGGCGGGCTCGGCTCACTTCTCGTTCAGATCGCCGGGCTCGGCCTCTTCGGGGCGGGTCTGGTCACACTTGCCGCACTGTGGCGGCGTCAGGCTCATGGAGCTCTCGACGAGGCCGCCTCTGGCGTCGAGGACTCTTCGACCTCCGCCGCCGAAGTACAGGACTCCCAGGACGCCGCGGTGATGTCGGTGGCCCAGTCCCCTGTCGAGCCGGGACCCGCCGAGGCCTGACCCGTCTCTGGCTGACCTCCAGGTCGCCGGCGGCCCACCAGAGCGGCGATCGGGGCCCGGGGGGTCGCGCGAAGGCCTGCGCTGTCTCGACACTCGGATACGACGTCCCCTTCGCCTCCGCGCCCGGTGTCGTCGAAGTGCCTGCGCTGTGTGACGAACAGGGTGTGTGACGAACAGTCAGAAGTCGAGCTTGTCTGTCCGTGTATGCGCTGAGCAACAGAACTGCAACCGGTAACGATGTTTGCCAGCACAAGAACCGGTACTCTGTGGGACATGGGGGCGGCACACTGGCTCGACGATCTCGAATCACGGTCGTGGCGCGCGTTGCTCAGTGCGCACTCGCGGCTCATGTCGCGCCTCGACGCCGAGCTGGAAGAGACCCAGCAGCTGTCCCTGGCGGACTACGGGGTGCTCGTACACCTGTCCGAGGCCGAAGGCCGTATGTTGCGTATGAGCGAGCTGGCAGAGCAGCTACTGCTCTCACCGAGCGGGCTGACCCGTCGCCTCGACCGCATGGTCAGCACCGGGCTCGTCGAGCGCACGCGCTGTCCCACCGACCGACGCGGCAGCTTTGCGAGGCTGACCCCTGCTGGGCGCAGACGCCTCGAACGCGCTGCACCGGACCACGTCGATCAGGTGCGCAGGCACTTCATCGACCGCCTGAGCCGCCGCCAGCTCGCCTCGTTGGTGGAGGCTTTGGAGACGATCGCCGACGCCCCGGCCCTTGTGAAGTCCCAACACCAGCCATAGCAGGGGCGCAGGGGCAAGTGGGTTGGCCTCGATCTCACACGACACGAACCGCGCCCCGGCCGTGGCCTGTCCGGTCATATCGCCACCTCGAGCCTCCACGCCCGGTCGGTAAGTCATCGACGAATCGATGGTGGCAGCCGTCGCTGGCCGTTGACAAGGACGGTGGCTCATCGTTCGCTCGAGCGGGATATCCCTTGAGCCAAGAGGGGGATTCCTCTTGTGCGGCTGTGGGTGAAGGGAGATCCTCTGAATTGGAGATTCTTCGAACTTTGGTGGGGATGACGATGTCTTGTTCAAACCCGGCTGAGTTGCGGGAACGGATCAGGGGGTTCGCAGCTGGCTGAGCCCTCTCAGACGCTGTGTTGATCGAGGGCGGACCCCTTGTTCTTCTAGTACCTGTCGTCCAACGGGCGCAGGCCCACTGTGACCACGAAGACGTTTGCCCAATCTCGGCCCGTTCGAGGCTCCTACGAAGGCTTTTCACCAGGGAGGCTCATGCGACACCACCGCCACGCTTCCCGCTGTCGTCACCAAACTGTTGCCCGGGTCTGTCGCGCCCACTGTCCTGCGCGCACCGCCGGGCCGACAACCGCCACCCCGCCTGGGAAAGTCCAACGAGCGCAAGGGCCGGGGGACCTAGCAGATCGCCCCTAATCCGACCCGCGACCTCTGCAAGGACCCGTGAGACTGGCTTCGTCCATTCTGCGGCGGATGGTCCAAGGATCAACCCGGAAGAGTCCCGAGACCGTTCACAACCGACACCGGACCGAATGTCGTCGACCCGACGACGGTTCCGGAGGTAATCCCATCGGGACTCCCCGCCTGGGCTAGGGACTGAGTCTCAAGCAACGTGCCGGTTGAGGGATCGAGCACGATGACGTCCCCACTGCTCGGGTCCTCCACCGCGGTGCCGGCACGACCCAAGGCGTCGGTGCGTGTCCCGACCACCTCGACACCAGGCAACTGCGAGAGGATCTGGTACAGAACGGCACCGAGTTTCTTCACGGCGACCGGAGAGCCGAGCAGGTTGTTGACCAGATCGAACTGACGCTCCGTCGTGCAGTAGTCAGCCCTCGTTGCTGCCCCGGGGGTCGTTTGGGACGGAGTGCAATGACCCGGTGATGGCACTATCTGCCCGATATCGTCGACCCGGCCCTGGGCGATGAGGGACCCGAGCACCTTGGGATCGGTGGGCAGCGCCAGAATGGCTGCATCGGAGGACGACGGCAGCATGCCGGTGGTCTGAACGCAGTCGTTCCGAGGCGATCCCGCTGCCTGCCACCTCGCCTGATCCTGGGGAGTGACCCACCGTCCGCCGGGGTCGGCCACCAATTGCACCGAACCCGTCCCGTCGGACGCCACCCAGTTCTTGTGCGTGTCGGGCTCGGAGTATCGGACGAACGTGCCATCGGGAAGCTGCATCGCACAGCCCTGAAGTTCAATGTTGGCCTGGTAGTAATACTGCCCGGCTCCCAGCGGCGGAAGGGGAGCCTGGGACGTTGCCGCGGTCGCCGCCTCGTCCAGTACAAGGGCGGCCGCTGAAGGGGAGCGGCCGATGAGCGTGTCGGGAAGAGCCGCGGCCGCGAGCAGGACGCCGGCTGCCGCCATCCCACCCAAGATCGTCCGTCGGCGACGACGTGCCTCACGCACCGCAGTCGCCGGGGTCGAGCCTTGGTGGAAATCCGCACTTCGTGCAGACCACCGTGCTCTCTTCGAGCATTCACTTGGGCCGACCTCAAATACCTGCATCTCGCTCGTGGCCATCGCCGCGAGCGCATTGGCAGTCCGATTGAGAACGTTCGGGTCGGGCGGTTCAACACGGCCAAGCCGCTCGAGCAGTTCGACGGTGTCCATCGTTAAGCCTCCTTTGGGTATGAACAGATCAGCATGGAAGAATCGGATTCGGCCCGGAACGTTGAGAGGGCTCGGTGTAGCCGGCTACGTGCGGTGCCCTGGGGGAGGCCGAGCACCACTGCCACCTCGGCCGGTGTGAGCTGCTCCCAGACCACGAGAAGAAGCACCTCTCGCTCATCCTCAGAAAGGATGGCGAGTACCCGTTGAATCGACTCCCGCTGTGCGACCGCGTCAAGTCGGCTGTCGGTGTCTGGCCAAGGGTCTTGCGAATCCGCAGGCCCAGCCGGAATCGGCGGTCGCATGGTCTGACGCCAGTGGGCCCGCAGGACGTTTCGGGCGATCCCGTACAACCATGGCAGCGCATCAGGACCTCGCCGACTGGCCCGGCCCTTGAATGCGCGCAGCCAGACTTCGCTCAAAAGGTCGTCTGCATCCTGTCGGCCAGCGCGACGGGTCAAATATGCATGAACCGCGGAGCCGTGTCGCCAGAAGAGCTCTACGAAGACCGCCGGGTCGCCTGCCACTGACCAGCCCACCAACTGTTCATCGGTTTCGTCCACGAGCCCTCCTGATTTGCACGGTCAACCTGTTAGTGCGCGCTCTGGCGTCTAGCGTTCGCTGCCTTCCGCGAGACCGGTCATCCATCAAGCCGCCAGCCCGGGTCGGAACCTTCGTTAGCGCCATGCGGAACAGTTCAGGCAGTGCTTGCGAGAAGAGGCAGCGTGCCGAACTCTTGTCAACTGACGAGCATTGCATGCCCAACGGCCCCGAGTGCACGACAACCGATGCCTTTGGCCAAGGTTGGCTCCTGCACTGGGACGGGCATCGGAGCGTCAACACCGTCTGAAATGCCCTTACCGCCGGGTTGAAAATTGACACCCCGCTTCCCTGAACCACCGTCACATAGCGCCGTCAGTAGGCACGCTCCCGAGGTCTCGGTCCTTCAGCCGGCAACTGTCGCGCCTGCGGTGGGGAACAGGCGGGCCGTGAGGAGCTGACCGCTCCTCACGCGTTCCTTCGCGTACGGCGGAGATGATGGTGGAGACGATGGTGGGGGCGGAGGGACTCGAACCCTCACTGTGGGCGTTTTAAGCGCCCTGCCTCTGCCGTTGGGCTACACCCCCGCGCGGACGCCGTGAGCGCGCTCCTCAGGCACGCCGTATCTCGTGATGGTGGCCGCCGGTGATCTCGATCCCCGTTCCGTCCCAAGCCAGGCGCTCTGACCCGCGCGGGTCATCTGCGATCCCGCGCCCGGGACCCAACACCATCGTCGGACGGCACAGAGGATCGTACGACGGCCAGTCACCAAGCGCGTCACAGGACGGGTCACCGGTGCGGGCGAAGGCCAACCACGCCTCCTGCATCGCCACAGAGAGCTCGAAGGCCTGCGGTCCCGAGCCGCTGAACGTACCGATGACCTCGTTCTCCACGGTGCCGAAGACAAAAGGTATCTCCAGGCCGTGTGTCGAGCCGAGGATCCCTCCGAGGAAAGGCGACTCCCAGGTGAAGAGGTACGCGAACGTCGCGGGCTGGTGCTTGTGCGACGCCGTGGCGAGCGCGAGCGAAGGAAGCCTGAACACGTAGTCGGTGGTGATTGCGATCAAGAGGTCGCGTGGTGTCGTCGGCTCCCCACGCGCTTCGCGAGAATCGCTGTACGCCTCGACCAATGACTGCGCACCGGACTTCGCGGCGATCCTCTCCACGCGGCGGATCAAACTTCGCATGTCGATGTCCTTGCTAGAAGGATCGACTTCCATGAAGAGAGCGACTTCATCACGCGTTGTGCCCACCAAGAACGGAACGCGCGCCGTGGCACCTTCGGATATGGCCTTCGCGGGCGGTCGGGTGAGCAGCTCGCCGTCCACTACCGGCAACAGAGGCAGAGGGAGCCCGACCTCGCCCGCCACCTCATCGGTCATATCCTCGGTCGCGCGAATCAGCTCTTGCGGTTCGAGGCGTTCGAGCGACTCTCGATCGAACCCGCCTACCGGTTCCACCCCGGCGATCTCGGCGAGCCGCTCGGCGCGTCGCGCCCCCCACTCGACGCTGGCCGTCGCAGGTGGCCCACTTTGGACCACGGCGCGGTGGAACAACCTGCCGCAAGCCGAAGACGCCAGAAGAACCGAGATGCTCATCGCTCCCGCCGACTCGCCGAACACGGTGACATTCTGTGGGTCTCCGCCGAACGCGTCGACGTGCTCGTGCACCCACTCGAGAGCAGCGACCTGATCGTAGAGGCCCCAGTTCCCGTATCCCGGGCCGACGCCGTCGCCGAGCGCCGGATGAGCGAGAAAGCCCAGGGCTCCGAGGCGGTAATTGAGCGTCACGACCACCACGTCGCCTCTGCTCGCAAGCCGGTCACCCCTGTAGACGACGCTCGCTCCCGAGCCTGTGGTGAACCCTCCGCCGTGGACCCACACGAGGACCGGCCGCCTTCGGTCGTCGAGGCCCGGCGTCCAGATGTTGAGGCTGAGGCAGTCCTCGTCCGAGACTTCGGGGTCGCCCGGGATCCTCAGGCCGGCGATCGGAGGGGGCTGAGGGGCGACGGGGCCCCACGACAGCGCATCACGCACCCCGGTCCAGGAAGCCGGTGGGCGCGGTCGCCGCCAGCGGCCGGGGCCCCCGGGTGAGCTGGCGTACGGGACGCCACGAAACACCCACAGGCCGCCTTCTGAGGCACCCCGCAGCAGTCCCGCCCCGACCGCCGCCACGCCATCGCTCCGGCCCATCCCGTGCCTCCTCGGGGAACACGTGTCACTCACCGGTGTGGGCCCGGCTCGGCACCCGGTGAGCGCGCGGCCTCCTGCAGAACCAGGCGACCTTCTGCAGAACACCGTTCGAGGCTCAAGAAGGCCTGATGCTTGGTCGATACACCGATCACCACAGGCTCCAGCGCACGGTAGAAGGCTCCCGAGGGGTCGTCAAGCATGCGGAGGTGCGCCGAGATCCTCTTCCCATGGGGAACCATGCCAACTATCGTTGCAAAAGTGCTAAGTGGGGCTGATGTGGCATCAAGGGCCTCGATGGTCCTGGCCACGATGGCACTTGCAGCTGCAGGCCTGGCCGCCCCGGCCGCGGCGGCACCGGGCCCCTCCTCCCAACCACCGCCAGGCACCCCTTCGGCCATCGGCGCCGCGCAGACCCAAGTGTCGACGCTCGAAGCCCAGATCGCCTCGCAGGAACAGCAGTTGGGCGCGCTGTCGGAGAAGTACGACCAGGCGAACGTCCACCTGGCACAGGTGCAGGCGAAGATCACCGAGAGCGATGCTGCGCTCGCGGCCGGCCAGCGACGGCTCGCAGCGGACCGTCGCCAGCTACAGCTGGACGCGCTCAACGCCTACATGTACGACGCCCCGGCCAACCGCCTGAGCTCCCTCTTCCAGTCCACCTCTGACCGCTCGGTGCTCCACGACGAGTACCAGGTCACGGCGATCGGCGACGTCGACCAGGCCGTCGCGGCGCTAGACGCCACCCAGAAACACCTGTCGGTCACCGAGGATGCCCTCCACGCCCAGGAGCAGCAGGCGGCCGACCAGGCAGCGCAGGTCCAACAGTCGCAGCGCGAGGCGCAGTCCGCGAGCGCCGCGGCCCAGGCAACTCTCACGAGCGTGAAGGGCCACCTCGCCCAGCTGGTGGCCGAGCAGGCAGCGCAGGAGGCGACCGCGCAGGCTGCCGCCGCTGCGGCCGCTTCCGGTCAGCAGGCGAAGCAGCAGGCCGCGGCCCAGGCGGCGCGCGCGGCCCAGGTGGCTCAGAGCCTCGGGAACGGCACCTCGGCGGTGGCGGCCACGAACGCCGCCAACCAGGCGGCGAGCGACGCAGGGACTGCGAGCGCGGTCGGGACCGGCACTACGCATTCCCCGGCCGGTGCCGGCGCTGTCGCGGTTCACGCCGCAGAGCAGTACCTGGGCGTTCCCTACGTCTGGGGCGGTGCCAGCCACGGAGGGGTGGACTGCTCGGGGCTCACGATGCTGGCCTGGCAGGCGGCCGGAGTGGCACTGCTGCACTCGGCCGCCATCCAGTACGACGAGACCACCCACATCCCCCTCGACCAGGTCGAGCCTGGAGACCTGCTCTTCTATTACAACCTCGACGAGGACAACACCATCGACCACGTCGTGATGTACGTGGGATCGGGCCCCTACGGAGCGGACACGATCATCCAGGCAGCACACACCGGGACCGTGGTGTCCTTCGATCCCCTCTTCACCGGGGGCCTTGTGGGTGCCGGCCGTCCCTGACCCCCGAAGACAGGTCCAGTCCCCGGCCACTGGGCGGGGACGTCCTCCTCCTCCTCCTCCTCCTCCACGAGCCGGTGAAAGTCATTGGCTCCAGGGTCGGTGCGTTCGTCGACGACGGTCGTGCTTCTCGCCTTCGACGTCTCGAGGAGAGGCTGCGTAACCTGTCGCAGGTGTCTCAGCACCGCTTCAACCATGCGACGCTCAGCTCTTCTCGTCGCGTTGCCCACTCCTCGGCCGTGATCGCGTAACGAACATGGTCCTCCCACCGGCAGTCGATTTCCAAGTAGCGCAGGGCCACACCTTCCTCGCGCAGACCTAGCTTCTCTACGACGCGCCTGCTCGGGCGGTTACGCGGGACGATGGCGATCTCCAGTCGGTGAAGACCGAGCTCCTCGAAGGCGAAACGCAGCAGCAGCAGCACAGACTCGGGCGCCAGCGAATTCCCGGCGAGGGCGCGGTCGACCCAGTACCCGATGAAAGCGTTCTGGAAGGGTCCTCGCTGGACCGACGAGAGCGTGACCTCGCCAGCGAGGCGTCCCTCGACGAATATCCCAAACCCGTATCCGCTCCCGATCTGCCGTTCGCGCTCCCTGGCCGCGCAACGCGCCGTAAAGCTGGGGCGGTCCTCGGGCATGGCAGGCGTCCCCGCAGGGCGCGGCTCCCACGGCAGGAGCCAGTCCCGGCACCGCTCTCGCACCTCGTGCCACGCGTCGTAGTCGTCCTCGCAGAGCGTCCGAAGGATCACTCTCCAGCCGCGAAGCTCGATGGGCGCCATCCCGGCGGTGCGTATCACCGCCCCAGAACGTCCCCGAGCGCCGCCAGGAGAAGCGCCACATTGCGCGGGCGGGCACTGTTGCCCATGCAGCCGATCCGCCAGACCCGACCCGCCATCGGGCCGGCGCCGGCGCCGATCTCGATCCCGTAGCGCTCGAGCAGCACGGCACGCACGGCTGCTTCGCTCATGCCACGGGGCAGGTCCTCGGGCACCCGAACAGTGGTGAGCTGGG
>JBELAS010000179.1:0-7209 GCA_049508615.1 Acidimicrobiales bacterium | reverse complement strand
CATCTGGCTTGCCGGGCGCCGCCTCGGGGGCCGTACCATGGGGGCCTCGGCGGTAGTGCTCGTGGCCAGCTCGCCCTTCGCCGTCCGTTACTCCACCGAGAACCGCATGTACGCACTGGTGGTCTTCCTCGCCGCTGCCGGTGTCGTCGCCCTCCAGCGGAGCCTTCGCCGGCCCGCCTTGGGGAACCTGCTGGGTGTAGCCGTCGTGTCCGCGTTGCTCCTCTACAGCCATTACTGGTCCATCTACCTCGTAGGTGTTACGGGGCTGTGGCTCTTGTTCCAGGCTCGGCGAGGGCCGGAGACTCGTCGTCGCGGCGCCCGCTTCTCCGTGACGGCACTGGCGGTGGGGTGTCTGGCCTTCGTGCCGTGGTTGCCGACCTTCGTCTTCCAGACCCGGCACACCGGGACTCCGTGGGCGGAGCCTGCGACTTTCGCGGCCATGGTCAACGCGGTGACGTCCTTTGCCGGTGGTCCCACCGACCAGGGACGGGCGCTCGCACTTGCATACTTCGCCCTGGCAGGTCTGGGGCTCTTCGGTGTGGCACGCGGCGCACTGCACGTGGACCTCGATCTGCGCACGCGGCCGACCGGTAGGGGTCTCGCCCTTGTCCTGTGCGGCACGCTGGCGGTCGCCGTCGTCGGCGGTTACGTGAGCGCCAGCGCGTTCCAGGCGCGGTACGCCTCGGTCGTGTTCATCCCCTTGGTCCTGCTTGTGGCATTAGGGCTGGGCACCTTCGCGGATCGCCGGATCCGCGCCGGCGTGCTGGCTGCCACGGTGGCTTTCGGCCTGGCAGGCTGCCTGCCGAACATCTGGACGAGCCGGACCGAGGCAGGCCGGGTGGCCGCAGCGCTCGCCAGGTCCGCCCACCGCGGTGATGTCGTCGCCTTCTGCCCCGACCAGCTCGGCCCCGCGGTGGACCGGCTCGTTCCGGCAGGGCGCTACCAGATGATCACGTTTCCCCGCGGCAACTCTCCGACTTTCGTGGACTGGATCGACTACGCGAAGGCCACGGCGGCCGGCAAGCCCGTCGCGTTCGCGTCGCGCCTGGAGCAGATGAGCGAGCCGGGTCACCAGATCTGGCTCGTGTGGGCGTCCGGGTACCAGACGTACGGGAGCAAGTGCGAGAACATAGTGACTGCTCTGTTCGCGGACCGCGGGCTCGGCGCCTCGCTCGTAGTTCCGTTCGCCCTGGTGGACAACCCGTGGATCCCTTACGAGGAGATGCAGCTCGTGCGCTTCGTCCATGAGCCTGGGTGACCGGGCCTCAGATGATGCGCGCGCAGCCGCACGACGGGCCGGCTGCGTATCGCAGGAGCTGGCCGTGGCTGAGCGGCGGCGGAGCCACCACACCGGGTCGGCCTGTTCGTCGTGCTTATCAGTCGCGCGGAGCGAGACGTGCCGCGACGCTGAACGCCCGGTAGGCGGCCTCGGCTGGCCCGACCTCGTCGGGTCGCAGCAAGTTCGCCATTATGCGGAGCATCCATTCCATGACGCTCTGTGAGTGCATGCCCATGTGCACACACGCCTGCATGAGCCGCGGCTGGCTTATGAGCTTCATGAAGTCTCGGGCGACCTGGAAGTAGAGGCCGTAGGCGTCGCGGATCTGCCTCTCGTAGTCGGCAACAGCGCCGGGTCCTTCACCCGACAAGGCTCGGCCTATGCAGGCGGCCGCGAGGCGCCCGGTCTCGTAGCCGTAGGCGATGCCCTCGCCGTTGAAGGGGTTTATGGTTCCAGCGGCGTCACCGACGACGAGGGTGCTGGGGCCGATGCGGGGGCTCATGGACAGCCCCATGGGCAGCTTTCCCCCGGTCGGCGAGGCGCACGAGCTCTGTGCCGACAAACCCCACGACCTGGGCGCTGCCTCGACGAAGGCGTCCATGAGCTTCGAGGTGTTGACCCCGCGCCAGCGGCCTTCCACCGTGAGCAGACCCACCCCTGCGTTCACTCGACCGTCTCCGACGGGGAATATCCACCCGTAACCGGGAAGAACTGTTCCCGAAGCGTCCCGGATGTCGAGATGCGTTTCGATGAACCCCTCGTCGTGGCGAGGCGAGCGGAAGTACCCGCGCAGCGCCATTCCCAGCGGCCGGGCCCTGTCACGGGTGGTGCCGAGCGCCCTGCCGAAGCGTGAGTTGGCCCCGTCGGCCACCACCACATAGCGAGCGCGCACCTGCTTGGTTCGCTGTGCGTCGCGATCGAGCACGGTCGCCCCGTGGCAGGCAGGAAGCACTCCGGTCGAGGAGACGTCACCATCGAGCAGGGGCTCCAGTGCTTCGGCGCCCTGCCACAGCGAGGCCCCCACCTTCACCGCGCGTTCAGCGACCAGTCGGTCGAGGTCGTGACGCGTTATGACGTAGCCGAGCGGGGCGAACGCCGGGTGGTCGGGCCACGGCAACTCCAGGGTCATGCCGTACGCGCAGGCGCGCAGACCCCCGTAACGGTGGGCACCGGACAACGCCCCCGCAAGCCCCATGTCTGTCAGCTGCCTTACCGCACGGGGGGTGAGCCCGTCGCCGCACGTCTTGGGGCGGGGGAAGTGCTTCTTCTCCACCACCACCACGTCCCACCCCGCATCGGCCAGCCAGTAAGCGCACGAAGACCCCGCCGGGCCGCCACCCACCACCAATACGTCGTGGAGCTCGCTCTCCTCGTGCTTCGCGCGCCGACGGCGCGCCGAGGGCGTGCTTTGCGTCGGGGCCGCGGACGCGCTTGGTGCCGTCGGGGCAGGCGAGCGCTTCTTCTTCGTGCCGGGCACGCCGGAGTCGTCGGGAGGGTTCTTCCGGGAAGGTGCCACGACGGGAGGGCTCTTCCCGGGGGCTGCCACCGCGCGCATCCTAACTTCGATCCTTCATGAGAGTTCGTGAGGCACTCGTAGTGGCATGGAATCGATCACAGGTGGTGACCGTCGACCCATTTCGTCGGATCGATGACAAAAGCAACGCCGTGGTGTCCACGTGGAGGTCGTCTCAGAGCGGATTGCCGCTTCCGGGACGCGATGACCAACGTGGTAGCGAACCAGGCGAGCTGAGATCCCAGAAGAGGAAGTCGAGTCTTCGACGGGCGTCGAGGGGCGGCCCTGCGGCGGTTCGGGGGGAAGGCGTCACCCATCTGGTCAAGCCTATGCCGGGACCGTGAGCGTCCGTCCCCCCCCAGGGGGTGCTCGCACCGGCTGCGCACCCGGCCGAGAGGCCTTCGAGAGCGACCCGACGAGGGTCGATCCGGCGGGCTGACCGGTGCGAATGGGAGGGGTGGCGCTCGCGCGCCGTGACTGTTGTTGGAGTGTGAATGCGACGAGATCGCGGAGCGCAGATAGACGGGCAGACCGATACGAGGAGGTAGCAGGGTATGACGTACGACGGAGCCGGACTTGACGCCCTCGATCCCGACCTGCCCGAGGGATTTCTCGAAAAGCTCCGATCTCACAACGTGAGCAGACGGCGGTTCCTGGCCTACTGCGCAGGGCTCACGTCGCTGCTCGCACTGCCTGTGTCGTTCACCACCTCTGTGGCCGAAGCGCTGGCCGCTACGGACAAGCCCCGGGTGGTCTGGTTGGAATTCCAGGACTGCACCGGTTGTACCGAGTCGTTCTTGCGCTCCAACGATCCTGACGTCGGCAGCCTGATCCTCGATCTCATCTCCCTGGACTATCACGAGACGCTCATGGCAGCCGCCGGCACCCAGGCGGAAGCGGCGAAGAAGACGACCATTTCGAGCTCGGGCTACATCCTGGTCGTCGAAGGAGCGATCCCGACCGATAACGGCACGTGCACGATTGCCGGACGATCCGCTACCGATCTCCTTGCCGAAGCGGCAAAGGGAGCCGGTGGGATAATCGCGGTGGGCACATGCGCCACCTTCGGCGGTATCCCGAGGGCTCGGCCGAACCCGACTTCGGCGGCGGGCGTCAGCGATTTCGTGTCGGGTGTGCCCCTTGTGAACGTCTCGGGATGTCCTCCGATCGCCGACAACATCACGGCGACGATCGCCCACTATCTGACTTTCAACGCGTTGCCGCCCACAGACGGGCTGAACCGTCCACTGTTCGCGTACGGCGACCGCATCCACGACAACTGCCCTCGGCGGGGTCACTACGATGCCGGGCAGTTCGCTCTGGCGTTCGGGGACGAAGGTCACGCCGATGGTTGGTGTCTCTACCGGCTCGGGTGCAAGGGGCCCGACACGTTCAACAGCTGTCCAGCCACGCGGTGGAACTCCGGGACCAGTTGGCCGGTCCAAGCCGGGCACGGCTGTGTGGGGTGCTCCCAGCCCGACTTCTGGGACACGATGACGCCCTTCTACTCCACCCTTGCCGACGTCCACGCTTTTGGAGTCGAGGCGACCGCCAATGACATCGGGCTCGGTGTCGTAGCCGGGACGGCCGGTCTGTTCCTCGTTCACGGTGTCGGTAAGTCGATACAGCATCACCTTGCCGCCAGAAATGCCGGCGGGTCCGATGCGCCGGTTGCCGGGCCTGAGGCCCCGAAGAACCCTGAGGTGAAGCAATGAGCCAGCGTGTGGTGGTGGACCCCGTAACCCGGATCGAAGGCCATCTACGTGTGGAGGCGCAGGTTGACGGTGGTCAGGTGACCGACGCCTGGTCCTCGGGAACGATGTGGCGGGGGATCGAGGACATCCTCATAGGCCGCGACCCTCGAGAGGCGTGGTTGTTCGCGCAGCGCATCTGTGGGGTGTGCACGACAGTGCACGCGCTCGCATCCGTGCGCGCCGTGGAGGACGCGCTGGGCGTACAACCGCCGCTAGCGGCGTCGCTGATTCGTGACCTGATCGCCCTCTCTCAGTACGTTCAGGACCACACGATCCACTTCTACCATCTTTCGGCGTTCGACTGGGTGGACGTCGTGGCCGCGCTCAAGGCCGATCCGTCCAAGACCGCCTCGATCCAAGCCTCGCTCTCGGACTACCCCAAGGGCGGGGCGAGCTACTTCCAGGCGGTCCAGGCCAAGCTGCAGGCCTTCGTGAACGGTGGGAACCTGGGTCCGTTCACCAACGGTTACTGGGGTCATCCGGCGTACAAGTTGCCCCCGGAGGTCGACCTGCTGGCGGTGAGCCACTATCTGGACGCGCTGGAGTTCCAGAGGGACTTCATCCGCATCCAGGCCATGCTGGGGGGCAAGAACCCCCATCCACAGACCTACCTGGTCGGTGGCATGGCTCACCCCATAGACCTGACCGAAGACGAGGCGTTGAACGACCAGACCCTCGACGAGATGGAGACACTGTTCCAGAACGGGGTGGACTTCGTCACCCAGGCGCTTCTCCCCGACATCACGGCCATCGCCTCGTACTACCCGGATTGGGCGGGTATCGGCGGGGGGGTGGGCAACTACCTCGCCGTCGGGGAGTTCTCCTCCACCGGTGTCCCACCTCTAGGGGGTGCCAGGAACAACGCGAGCCTCTTTCTCCCCGGCGGTGTGATCTACGACCGGGACCTCTCGAAGATCAATCCGGTCGATCCGAAGAAAATCACCGAAGAGGTTGCACGTTCCTATTACACCTATAAGGGAGGCGACCAGAAAGCGCTCAATCCCTTCGAGGGGGAGACGACGCCGAACTACACGGGCCCGACGCCGCCCTACACCAGCCTCGACGTGGACAAGGCGTACTCGTGGCTGAAGTCTCCTCGCTACGGCGGGGCGGTGATGGAGGTCGGGCCCCTGGCTCGCATGCTCGTTGCCTATGCCGATGGCCGGTCGGAGGTGACAGGTCCCATAAACAGCGCGCTGGCACAGCTCAACGTCGGGACCGACGCGCTGTTCTCCACCCTGGGCCGCGTGCTCGCACGGGGAGTGGAGGCCGTCGTGCTCGCCCAGCACGCCTCCACCGTGCTCGGCCAACTGCGCGATCAGATCGCATCGGGCAACACGCAGACGTTCGACGACTCCAAGTGGGATCCCGGCACCTGGCCGTCCTCCTCGCGAGGCTTCGGGTTCCACGGCGCACCTCGCGGGGTGCTCTCCCACTGGGTCGAGATCTCCGACGGCAAGATCTCGAACTACCAGGTCATCGCCCCGACGACGTGGAACGCCGGTCCGCGAGACGCAACCGGCCAGCCAGGTCCCTACGAGGCGTCGCTGGTAGGAACGCCCGTGGCGGACCCCACCCAGCCGCTCGAGATCCTGCGCACGATCCACTCCTTCGACCCGTGCATCGCCTGTGCCGTGCACATCCTCGACGCCGGCGGGGACGAGGTACTCCAGGTCCAGGTCCAATGACCATCACCGCGGAGCCCTCGGCGACGGCTGAGGCGGACGTGGCATCGGTGCAGGACGTTCAGGACGTTCCCGACGTGCCGATCGGGGAGGGTCACGGGCCTTCGGCGTCCGGCGAAGAGGAACTCGTCCACGTCAAGGTGTGGGACTTGCCGGTGCGGATGCTCCACTGGATGCTCGTCGCCTGCATCATCGTGCTGTCGATCACCGGCTTCTACATAGCGACGCCTCTGTTCGGTTCGTCGAGCGCGTCGGGATACACGATGGGGATCATCCGTACGATCCACATCGCGACGGGGTGGGTCTTCGCGACCACCCTCGTGGCGAGGATCTACTGGGCCTTCGCCGGCAACAAGTGGGCGCGCTGGGACCAGCTGATCCCCGTCAGCCGTGACCGCCTGAAGAAGATCCGTCCGAGCGTCGAGTACTACCTGTTCCGCAGGCTGGAAGCGCCCCCCGTGGTGGGGCACAACCCGCTTGCCGGCGCCACCTACGTCGTGCTGTTCATCATGTTCATCCTGCAGGCCATCACCGGGTTCGCCCTCGAGGCCCTCTCGAACCCGCACGGGCTCCTGTGGGACCTGACCGGGTGGGTCTACAGCATCCTGCCGATCCCCTACGTCCGGCTCTTCCACTACCTCGTCATGTTCTGCACCTTCGGCTTCATCATCCACCACGTGTACTCCGGTGCCTTGGTGGACAGGGAGGAGCGTTCCGGGGAGATCTCCTCGATGTTCACCGGCTGGAAGATCCTTCCCCGCAGCCGGGTCGAGGCAGAGGAAGCTGCCATGGCCGCCCCGCGTGAGTCGCTTCGCGATCTTCTTCGTATCCGGCGAAAGGCCTCACCTGTCAGGAGCAAGGATCCCGCGTGAAGGTCACCGACCGCTCCGAGCGGTCACGTGTCTTGGTGCTCGGCGTGGGGAACGTCCTGTACCGCGACGAGGGTGTGGGTGTGGCGGCCGCCGCTCGACTCGCGGC
>JBELAS010000178.1:0-4028 GCA_049508615.1 Acidimicrobiales bacterium | reverse complement strand
CCCGAAGGCCGGGATGGGGGTGAGCGCGATCGGGCCTACTGGCCGCCCCCGCTCACCGGTATCTCGTCTGTCTCGGGTGCCTCGCCGGGCACAATCGGAATCAGCCCGCTCCTGTTCGACCCAGCCGAGCCAGAGTCGGTCGAGGAGGGTGACTCCGAGGAGACCATCCCCTCAGCTCCACTTCTGGCAATGAAGGACCGTATGCACTCACGCCGTCCCTGTGAGCCAGGTGAGCCGGGACACGTCCATCGCCGTCTCGGAGTCGCAGACGAAGCAATCTACGTCATAGATGATGGCGGGGACCATTGCATGGTCGGGCGCCTCGTGGGTGAGACACCCGACGGCTGCACCTACTGCCTCGTGGCGCGCATCTCGCTCTATCGGTACGAGCAGCTGGCAGACGGGGATGTCCCGCTCACGGAAGCGTTCTCCGATGCCCGCGACGTCTCCTTGTGTGGCGTCTTCGAAAAAGAGCACGGACCTTCGAACGTCTTTCTGGTTCAGCATTACAAGAACGTCGACGGCGTTGCGCCTGACTACCTTCCGCCCAGTCCGTTCCTCGAGTTCACCGGTGAGTCATTGCCGGGCGGTGGTGACGAATCAACGACGGCGTAGCCTTCGCCATCGAGTGCCATCGGGTCTCGACAGACGCGCCGCCCGCCGGACCGGCGATCAGCGATACTCTGGCTCAGGCGATCGGGGACACCAGCCAAACTCAAGGAGGTTCGCCGGTCGTTGCTCCGAGATGTGAGGCGGTCGGTGCATGGGTCCGGACAAGGCTCAGGTGTGGGTTGCTCTTCTGGCGGCAAAGTCGGCGAACAGAAGAGGCCGTGATACATCGGTGCACGACTTGGAAGAGAGTGCGCTGTGGGGTGACAATGGCGTGCCTCGGCTCACTGGCTGCATGCAGTTCCGGCGGGAACAGCACGTCACCCTCGGTGTCTTCACTGAGCTCTCGCCTCTTGACCATCCTCGTGACCAACGATGATGGCGTCGGTGCCCCCGGTATCAACGCTGTCGTACAGGGTCTGCGCGCTCTTCCCCACACCAACGTGACCGTCGTGGCCCCGCTCACCAACGAGAGCGGAACGGGGGGCGAGACCACGAAGGGCGCCCTCGTTGTGACCACGTCGACGACGGCGGCGGGCTACCCGGCGCGGGCCGTCCACGGCTATCCGGCGGACACGATCGTGTGGGCAATCGACGATCACGGGATCTCGTTTCGCCCCGATCTGGTGGTGTCGGGGATCAACTTCGGGCAGAACATCGGGCCACTGGCGGCCGGGTCGGGCACAGTCGGGGCCGCTCTGACCGCGGTGAGTCGGGGAATTCCTGCGCTAGCTGCCAGTCAGGGCATCGACAACGGCCAGTCCCCGGACTTCGCCGAAGGTGTCACGCAGGTTGATGCCTGGATCCGGCTCCACCGGACCGCTCTTGTCGACCACTCCTACGAAAAGGCCCCTCCCCAGGACAACCTCAACGTCCCGACGTGTGCCAACGGACAGGTGCGCGGGCCGGTCATGGCACCTCTGGCCACGAGTCTGTCAGGTATCAGCATCACGACAGTGAACTGCTCGTCCACATCGACGGCGTTCACCAACGATGCCGAGGCGTTCGTCCTCGGTTACGCAGTGATCTCTCCGCTATCTTCTACGAGCTGATCGAGGGCCGGTCGACCAACCGAGTCAACGGGGCGTGTTCTTGCTCGCTTTCCTGCCACGAAGTACCTCTCCACATTCGAGAGACGTCACACTCTTCTCATAGAGCGGGTCCTCCGCCACAAGGCGTTCGACCCCTACACCCAAATCCTGCTCAACCTCTTCCTCTGCATGCTCGCTGGCGTCCAGGCTGCGGTAAGAAGATCGATGCGGACACGGGTCGCTTTGCTCCTGGCGAAACGCCGACGACAGGAACCTGATCGCACGACAGAATCTCGGGCTCGGTGTGCTGCCCAGCCGATGCGGTCTGAACGCCCTCTTGCAAAGCACCGTCGATGTTCCGGATACCGAACCGACGGGGAGCCTGTCGCTCAACCTCGTGCCACGAAGGCGACCATGACATACGCGGCGTGCCCGTCGCGGTTCTCGCCGGCTCGATGGGTCAGCCGGGGGTGCCTTCGGCGGCCGCAGCAACCCGCTCAAGCGTGGTCACCATTCCAGCCCGGTTGTGGTCCGCGCGATTACGGACACCGCTGACAGGCCCGCCGAACCAGGTCGCTAGCTTGCCCCGCTGATCAACCCACGTCTCGGCCACCCGGCAACCACCGGCGTCAATCGGATCGAAGTGGTACTCCCAACGCGCCACGCGCAGCCCAACGGCCTTCACTTCGAACGCGAATACGCGAGCGGGTTCGGACTCAACCACCCTGCAAGTCGTCTTCCACTGTCGCTTGCCATTCCGGTTCATCCCCCGAAAACCTGCACCAACGACGGGCTCACGCCGATCACCGATCCACTCACAGCCGACGTTCTCGGGAGAGAACTCCCCCATACGTGTCACGTCAGAGATCAGTGCCCAAACTGCCTCCGGCGTCGCCCCGATATCACGCTCCACGGTCACGCTGTCGCTCACGTCACTCACCTTAACTCGGACCGAGTCAACCAATGTTCGCGGGCTCGAACGCCTTAGCCAAGACCCGGCTCGAGGGGGCACCGGATCACGGATCGGGGGGTGGCTGCCTGTCAAGGCCGGGGTGAAACTGACCCCGAGCGGCTTGGCACTTCTAGCCGGTTCAGTTGAATACCTACTTGCTTGATGCTGATCGCCCTGATCAATGTGAATTGGGTTGCGGGGTTGCCTTGCTTGAAGATTCCTCGCCCCGCCAACGGCATAACCCATATCTGGTCTGGCCACAGACAAGGCAGCGGTAACGACACTCGGTCAGTAATTGCAGGCTTGGCTGGCCGGGAATTTCGATCATGAGATGCTCCTACCGCTTGGATCAACACACCTGACCGTCAGTTCGATCGCGTCGACACCAGTGCGAGCGGGCTGCAAATCGGGCATCCTTTGCGGGTGAACAACGTAGGCGAAGAGTCGCGAGAAATTGGCAGATCGTGGGTCACACCCCGAGCACGCATTATCGCCGTGTGGGTCGTCGTCTCGATCGCGTTCCTCGTAACTGCGCTGAGTGTCTGGTGGGCTTCGTCGCTCGCTGCTTGGAGCGGTGACATTGCCCTGATCGGCTTCTATGTGGTCGTGCTCGGCGGATTCTCGGTGCTGTCGGTGTGGCCTCCGAGATGGGTGAGAGTCTTCGCTTGGGCCCTATTGGCCGGAGTACTGGCCTCGGCCCTGCGCGTCGGGAATCTCCGTTCGGGATCGTGGAACACCGCCCTCATCCCCCTGGGCTTGCTCGTTGCATCGGTGGTCGTGCTCGTGTCCAACCGACGAACAACCATTGCCACCAGGGTCTCGGCTCCGCTGACCTTCCCTCTGGCGGAAGGGAACTGGTACATAGCCCAGGGCGGCGGCCGCCTACTCAACCATCACAAGAGAGTTCTCGCCCAGCGCGCTGCACTCGATCTGATCCGCCTCCGCTCCGATGGACGGCGAGCAGCTGGGCTGTTTCCTTCCAACCCACAGGATTACGGCGCCTACGGCTCTGTTGTGGTCTCGCCATGTGGAGGCGTGCTCACTGAGGTGGTCGACGGTATGGACGACGAGATCCCGATGCGGCCGCGTCCCGGTCCTCCTGCAGGCAACCATGTCGTGATCGACACTGGCAAAGAAACCGTTTTGCTCGCTCACCTCAAGCGAGGAAGCGTACGAGTCAGGAAAGGTGACAAGGTCAGCCCGGGACAGCCGATCGGGCGGGTCGGAAACTCTGGCAACTCCACCGAGCCGCACCTGCACATCCACGCCGAACGCGAGGGACTCGGGCTTCAGCTGGCTTTCACACCGCCGACAGGACGGCTCCATCGGGGCCGTCGCATTCGCGCCTCCTGAAAGCTCGGCGGGTAGATCACGTTGGAACCTCGCGTCATCGCCTGAGGGCGAACCTTCCCCGGCGCCCAGGCACGCGCGGCCCC
>JBELAS010000177.1:0-4029 GCA_049508615.1 Acidimicrobiales bacterium | reverse complement strand
CGGTGTCCGCCAGGCCGGGGGAAGCTCACGACGGCGATCGTGATTGGTCGATTGATATGGCCTGTGAGGCTCTAGCTAGGGGGCCTGTCTATCTGGCACACCCAACCCAACCCTGTCCGGAGCCAGCGAGGATGACCCCAGTAGCCTTAGGGGAGAACCCCAGGAGGGAGGGTCATGGGTCCAGAGCCCGACGACGAAGGCGAGGAGCAAGTCTCGTTACCTGGCGACTTCGAAACGAATCTCAAGGCAGTCTTGGAAGTCCCCCCCGAGGCCGTCGAGGACGGCACCGAGGAGCCTCCTCAGGAATAGGGTCGTCGGATGCCTAAAGGCGACCGCAGGCGCTTGGAAGGGGGCCTGGGGTTCATGAGCGTGGGACTCGCTCTCCTTCTCGGTACGGTCCCGTTGCAGCGAGCCCTTGCCCCTGCGCACGGCCCCTATCACCCTTGGTGGGAACTGCCTGGTCTTGTCGCCGGAGCGGCCCTTCTCGTCGTGGGCCTCGTCTTTGTCTTCATGCCTACGGCCCCAACGGTGCCCTCCACTGAGATGGGCCGCCATATCGAGGCCCTCAGGGCAACAGCACATCGGCTCCGCGAGGCTGTGCGGGCCTGCCGGAATACGAGCTTTGGTAACAGCATCGAGGAGAAGATGTTTCGCCACCACGCTCGTCGGATCGCTGGTGGGGTGGACCGTTATCAGGAAGCAGTCGACGCCTTCGCTGAAAAGTCAAAGGAAGTTGACAACTATTTCACTCAGGCAGTTCAGGATTTCGACGAGGATGATGGATGGGACCGTGGCGACCTGCTAAGGGCAGCTCGCCAGCTTGTCCGTTCGGCTGCGTCCGAGCACTACCGGCATGGCGCTGATCCGCCGTCGGAGTTTGAGGGCATCCACTTGGAAAAGGACGGTCGCTTCCTCCTCCAGTGGCTGGTCCGTGAACGACCGGGTAAAGCTTTCGGGTTTGTTATCTGGAACTCGCCAAAGGACGATCGAGATGAGTTTCGGACGACGTTGGAAGCGTGGCTTCTGAAGACGTTGTCCTCCCCTGAATACCAACGGTTTAAAGCCGCCCTTCGGGCTCTTTACACCCTTCAAGACACGACGTCTCGGGACCTAGAGGAAGCTCTGACACGCCCAGGATTCCCCGGTAAGTGCGGGAAAGTGTGTCAACAACGTGGCTAGGTTACGCCGCCGTCACCCGCCGATACGTCAGACGCCGACCCTCGGCCTGGTCGATGATGCGCTCCAACCGCGCCGTGTCGCTCATCTTGCAGGTGGAAAGCCGAAAGTCGAACTCGGACAAGTACCTGTGCAGGTGCTCTTTGGAGACGTGGTGATGAGTACCGTCGATCGACCGCTTGAGCTGGGAGAAGTAGTTCTCCAGTTTGTTCGTGCTCACATCACCACGGACGTACTCACCGCTGGAGTGATCGACCCATTCGTGGTGAATGAACTCTTGACCAAGCTGGCGGTAGTGGAATGCGGCATCGGTGTAAAGGACGCTACCGGCCATATCCACTTGCTCAGCAATCACCTTGCGCAGCGTGTGCCCGGTGACGTTCGGCACGACCCTAGAGTGGACCTCGCGAGTATCGGCGTTGATCAAGCTGAACACCGTCGTCTTGTCCGTCTTGGTAGAGAAGTTCGTGTAGGGCTTGCGATTGTGCCGGTTGCCGGGGTCGCCGCCGACCCAGGTCTCGTCCGCGACGATCGTGCCGTGCATCGTCTGAAATGTCGATTGGCGCATCGCGTCGCGCAGCCTGTGAAGCATGAACCACGCGGTCGGCTGGGTCACGCCCAGGATACGCCGAAGCTCGTTCGCCGCGACCCCGTTCTTGCTGGCCGACATGAGGTAGAGGGCGAGCAGCCACTTCGACAGCGGCACCTGCGACCGTTCGAAGATCGTCCCCACCAACACCGAGAACTGCTTCCGGCACGCCTTGCATTTCCACAGGCGGCGGTAGGTCACCTTGCCGGTAGTCGTAGTCCGAGAGCCATTCCGAGGCTTCAGGAAATAGGCCCGTGCGATGTCGCCGCAGTGGGGGCAAACGGGACCCATTGGCCAGCGCAAGTGTTCGACCAGTTCCCAGGCCGCTCCCTCGTCCGAGAAGTGCTTGGCGAGGGTCGAAAGATTCAGTTCCATACCCCCATTTTCGCAGGAGGGTGTAACACTTCCCGCCCTGCTCAACGGCGATTTTCGGCATGAATACCGACCTATTGCGCGAGCAGGCTTATCTGGTGGAGCGGGGTGTCCGGGCCATAGCCCTGGCGGGCATTTGCTCTGTGACAGACAAGGCAGATGTGGCCAATGCGCTTGCCATCGCAGGGGCCTACTCGCCGGGAGCAGTCCCGTTCATCCTCCTGAAGGAGGATGGTTTGGCCGACTATGGCTATGGTGCCAGCCGATGGGCGATTGACCTCTACGCGTGGGCACTCGGACCAGAGGTCCCGTCGGCCCAGAGTGAGCGCATTTTTGGTCTGCTATTCGGCTACTCGGCGGAAGCCATCGAACGTTTCGAAACCCGTTCTCCCGTTCTACAGGAGTCCTACGTACCGGTAGTTGACGGGTCGATGGCAGTGGGGGCAAGGGGGGAACTCATCCCCGACGTGGTGCATGTGAACGACCCAGTCCGGACCACAATCAGACGCATATATGCCCACCTGAGTGCACTTGTCGCCGGTTTTCGGCATTCTGATCTCCCTGTTTCTCGGCTAGCCCACCTAAGGGCGACCCTAGGTCGGCTCCGGGAGTCGTGCCTGGCTGTTTTACGAACGCGCACAGCCCCCACGGGCTCCCCGTTCGGGATCGGTTGGGTGTGCCAGATAGACAGGTGCCCTAGCTAGTAACTTCTACAACAACAACCACAGGGGCATCACAGGCCATGAGTGACCGGTCATGAGCGAGATAGAGCAGGTACATGCGCGCGAGGTCCTCGACTCACGCGGCAATCCCACCGTGGAAGTCGAGGTGATTCTCTCCTCGGACGCCGCCGGGCGAGCGATCGTCCCCTCGGGTGCTTCGACCGGCACCCACGAGGCGACCGAGTGGCGTGACGGCGGCGAGCGCTACGGCGGCAAGGGTGTGCTCGGGGCCGTGGAGCACGTGAACGGGGAGATCGCCGCGATCCTGGTCGGCTTCGATCCCTACGACCAGCGAGGCGTGGACATGGCGCTCGTGGACGCTGACGGTACTCCGACGAAGGGCCGGCTCGGGGCCAACGCCGTGCTCGGAGTGTCCTTGGCCGTGGCGCGCGCGGCGGCCGCGGACGCGGGACTGGCGTTGTACCGATACATCGGGGGTGCCAACGCCCACGTCCTGCCAGTTCCCATGTTGAACGTCCTGAACGGCGGGGTCCACGCTTCGAACAATGTCGACCTGCAGGAGTTCATGGCCATGCCCGTCGGGGCGGTGTCGTTCTCCGAAGCCCTGCGTTGGGCCACCGAGACCTATCACGGACTCGCCGGCGTGTTGAAGACGCGACAACTCTCCACGGGCGTGGGTGACGAGGGCGGGTTCGCCCCTGACCTGGCGTCCAACGAGGCCGCCGTCGCCCTGCTGGTGGAGGCGATCGAAGCGGCGGGCCGGGTGCCCGGCGAGGAGGTTGCCGTCGCCCTCGACCCTGCGGCGAGCGAGTTCTTCGAGGCCGGCAAGTACCACCTTGCAAGTGAGAACCGGAAGCTCTCCTCCGCGGAAATGGTCGAGTACTACGTGGACCTCTGCTCGCGCTACCCGATCGTGTCGCTCGAGGACGGCATGGCCGAGGACGATTGGGACGGGTGGGCGTTGTTAACCGAGGCGCTCGGCGACAGGGTGCAGATCGTGGGCGACGACCTCTTCGTCACCAACCAGGCTCGGCTCGAGCGTGGCATCGAGGCGGGCGCCGCCAACTCGATCCTGATCAAGCTCAACCAGGTCGGGACCCTCACGGAGACTCTCGACACCATGGACCTGGCCAGACGAGCCGCTTACGGGTGTGTGATCTCGCACCGTTCGGGCGAGACCGAGGACACCTTCATATCCGACCTGGCGGT
>JBELAS010000176.1:0-4032 GCA_049508615.1 Acidimicrobiales bacterium | reverse complement strand
GCAGGAGGCCTCCGACGACTAGGGGTTGGTGCCACGGGCCACAGCATGCCCGGCGAACGAGCGCAGTGCGTGAGATGGAGCATCTTCTCCAGCTTCCAAACGCTGAACCGCTGGATACGATCGGCACGTGCAGTTCCACCTGAGCCAGGATCCCGAGGCCGACGCGCTGTTGTCGAAGGAGCCGCTAGCGCTGCTCATCGGTATGGTCCTCGATCAGCAGGTTCCCCTCGAATGGGCTTTCGCCGGGCCTGCGGAGCTGAAACGACGCCTCGGTGCGCAGTTGGACGCCCGAGTGATCGCCTCGATGGACCCCGAACAGCTGGTGACCGCGTTCTCGACGAAGCCGGCCCTTCACCGGTACCCGAGATCGATGGCGCGACGGGTCCAAGAGCTCTGTCGGGTCGTCGACGAAGATTACGGAGGTGAGGCACAGACGCTCTGGAGTGACACGCAAAGCGGCTCACAACTGTTGGAGCGGGTGAAGAAGTTGCCTGGCTTCGGCGATCACAAGGCCAAGATCTTCGTCGCTCTGCTGGGTAAGCAGCTCGGAGTGAGACCCTCGGGTTGGGAGAAAGTGAGCGCCCCGTTCTCGGAGCCGGGGAGCCTCCTCTCGGTCGCCGACATCATCGACGTCGACTCACTGGCCAGAGTGAGGCTCTCCAAGCAGCAGGCCAAGGCGGAACAGAAGGCGGTGCAGCGGGCGGTACAGAGGGAAACATAAACGTGGCGCGAGATGCACCCCCACGCGGAACGCAGATTCGATTTACCGCGCCGACCTGGTGCACACCGGCCGGCACCCCGTGCGCCCTGGTGTCCATGCTCTCGACGGTCTTAACGGCACCACGAGCGAAACCGGCGATTGCTGCGTCCGTGGCGTTCACGTTCGGCATCCGAGGCCCGCGGCCCGGAGTCAGGATCGCCGTGGTCTGGCCCGCTCCGGGGCCTTCCCCCTGCGTCCTGCACGGGCCCCAGTATCCCGCATCACTGTCGTACGAGCTTCAGTAGGACTTTGTGGGGTGCCCGGCGACGACCCGTCGCTCCTCTGCGCCCTCGGCGGCAAGTGCTGACGGGTCGGTATCCCCCGGTCGACTTCGCTCACGGTGCTTCTAAGCTGCGTTGGGGCGCTCTGGAACAGGGACGATCCGACGCTCACCAGAGGGATCCCGGCCAAGGAAGCACTCATCACAGCTCCGGTCAAGGAACCACCCAGAGCAATTTGCGGCCAAGGAAACAGAGGAAGCGGAGGAGGGATCGTGCCCTATTACGAGGACGGCCTGGTAGAGGTTCACCGCGTCGTGGTGGGCCCCATGGACAACAACGTGCACGTGATCCGCTGCAAGCAGACTGGTGACGCAGTGCTGGTAGACGCCGCCAACGAGCACGAGCTGTTGCTCGAGATGTGCAAAAGGCTCGGCGTCCGCCAGGTGATCGAGACGCACGGGCATTGGGACCACATCCAGGCGGTGCCGGCGGTGCGCGAGGCGGGCTTCGAGGTGTCGATCACCCAAGCGGATGCAGGGATGCTTCCCTCCTACGACAAGCTGCTCGAGGACGACTCCGTGGTCGAAGTGGGTCAGCTTCGGATAGAGACGATCGCCACACCGGGGCACACGCCGGGGTCGATGTGCTTCTTCGTCCGCGACACCCCGCTGCTGTTCAGCGGCGACACGCTCTTTCCCGGCGGGCCCGGGGCGACGAAGTTCCCCGGGGGTGACTTCGACGCCATCATCAGGTCCATCGATGAGCGGCTGTTCGCCCGGTTCGGGCCCGAGACCTTGGTGTTGCCCGGGCACGGAGCCGACACGACCATCGGCGGCGAGCGCCCCCACCTCCGAGAGTGGGTCGACCGAGGCTGGTGAAGCCCGGAACTAACCGTCGGTGAGCCAGGACCTGAGCAGGTCGCAGGACATTCTCGAGCGGTTCCAGCGGACCGGGACCGGCGCTCACTGTGGCTCCCGGACGGCCGTCTCCGAGCCTTCCGCTTTCGACGAGCCACTTGGATCGGGCGCGACGGCCGCGGTGTCCGCCTGGGCAGCCGACTTCGCACGGCGCCGGGAAGACAGGCCACGAGGTCGATACGACAGGATGTGCTCTTCCACGTGATCTTCCGCCTTCGCCGCTGCCACGAGCGGCGAGCGGGCCAGGGAGAGGACCCCGATCATCAGCACCAAGAGCCCCAAGGCCTCACCCGGACCACGTGCCCCCGCGGTCTGCAACTGGTCACCGAACAGGCCCACGCCGATCGCGATCGACGCGAGCGGGTCCACGATGACCAGCGTCGACTGTGAGGCTGTGATCGGACCCACGTGAAAGGCGTTTTGAGCGAGGAACACCCCCGTCAGGCCGGTGACCGTCAACGCGTAGGGCGGCCAGCTGAGGAACACCCCACTCCAACCCTTGAGGATGTCGGTATTCATCTCTTTGATGATCGCTGCGGTGAAGGCGAACATCACCGCCGCAGAAACCCCGAACATCGCCGCCCTCCATGCGACCGGCCCGATCTGCGCGAGGCCTGCCGAGACAGCGCACGACGCCACCACGGCCGTCGAGACGAGAACCCAGTCTCCGAGGTCCGGCTGAAGGTAGCCGCCACCGGGCTGGGCCAGGGCAAGGAACGTCGCCAGCCCGCCGGCGGACATCAAGGCCCCCACCCACTCGTGCCAACCGAGCTTGTGCCCGAACCACACGCCGAGGATGACGACCAGGAAAGGTAGTTCGAGGGTGAGGATGGGCTGCACTGCGCTGAGCCGGCCGAAGTGCAAAGCCAAGAACTGCAACAAGAACCCGCAGATCATGACGCCGAAGCCGGCGAGCCAGACTTTCCGCCGAATTGCGTGAGCCATGAGACCCCAACGAAGCCTTGCGTCCGAGGGAGCCGTCTCCACCCCCATGCGTTGCATGATGGTTGTCATGGCGTTCGAGATCGCCGCCCCAACGGCCAGCAGGTAGGCCATTGGCTTCATTTCTACCCCACCGGTCTTGTTCGGCGAGCGTCGAAAGGCGCTGCCACGCTCGCCGCTCGTACCGGATCGACAAGCAGCGCATGGCAGATTTCCACCCCCTCGAGCTCGTCGACGACTCAGGCGGGTGGGGAACCTCCGCTCGGGCGTGATCCATCATCGGCGTGCCCGGGATACACATGGCTGACTGCACCGACGAGGTCCTCCATGACATCACTGGCGAGCGCGTCATCGTGCCCCCCAACGAGCCCGCCCCGAAGGCGTGACGACTCCGGATCGGCCCAAGGCAGGTGCTCCACGTACACCCAAGTGCGACGGTGGATGGCGCTCAGGCCGTAGCCCCGAAGTGCGCGCTGGTGGGTTGGCGAGGGGTAGCCCTTGTTGCGGTCAAAGTCGAACGGCGGGTAGGACTCGGCGCTGGCTCGCATGATCCGGTCACGAGTCACCTTGGCAAGGACCGAGGCTGCAGCCACGGACACACAGCTGGCGTCGGCCTTCACCACGGTGTGCACCACTGGCTCGAAGCTCGCAGGCAGCCCCACGTCCAGGTACTCGTCGATGTCGCCCTCGCTCGGCGTACCCAAGCCCACCAAGGTGCCCTCGCTCGGTGCACCTCCAACGTCGCTTCCCTCGACCACGGCCGTAGGCTCGGAAGAGCCAGGTGGTTCCGCCGGTGAAGGCTCCTTAGGTCGGCTGACGAAATCGAACTTGCCGTCGAGCACGACGGCGTCAGGGAGCAGATGCTCGGGCAACTGGAAGAACGCTCTACGTGTCGCCAGCGCGAGGGCTGCTGTCATCCCGAGGCGGTCACACTCGTCGGGTGCGCTGTGTCCCACCGCCCAGGCCGTGCACCAGGAGGCCACCTTGTCGAACAGCCTTTCGCGATCGTCCTCGAGGATCTGTTTGGAATCCCGCAAGCCCCTGGGCATCGGGGTGAGAGGCGCGCAAAGCACCGCGACTCCCACACTCAGTGGCCCCGCCCAGGCACCCCGTCCTACCTCGTCGACCCCCGCGACCAGCCGGTGTCCGCTCTCCCAGAGCAGTCGCTCCCTCTTGCTTCCTGGACGTGGCG
>JBELAS010000175.1:0-4094 GCA_049508615.1 Acidimicrobiales bacterium | reverse complement strand
GGTTCTCTCACCGTCGGCTCCGGCGGCGTGCTCTCCACCACCGGTGCATCCGGGACCTCAATCTTCGAGACGTCCATCACCAACGAGGCCGGCGGCACCGTGACCATCGGTGCGGCCGACTCCCGCGCTCAGAGCACGAACATCACCAACAGCGGGACGTTGCAGGTCACCGACGGCAACGAGTTGACCCTATACGGCGGGTCCACGCTGACCGACACCTCCACCGGAACCATCGGCGTCGCCGTAAACGCCAACACGAGTAGCGCTTCGGGGATCGCGGGAGCAGGGGTGACCTTGGACGGGACCCTGGCGGTGACCACGATCGGCTCGCCGACGGTCGGCTCGACCTTCACGCCGATCACCGGGCCGGTGACGGGCACCTTTGCCGCCCTCTCGTCCGCCCCGTGGGACTACTCCGTGTCCTACCCGTCGGCCGCCGTTGTGTTGACCCTGGAGCATGCGCACACGACCATCGTCCAGGGCCCCCCGACGACGGGCTCGACCACCATCACGGCCTCGGCCGGTTTCACGGACACGCTCAGCGCGGCGTCAGGGTACGTCGGCTCGGTCACCTACAACGAGACCGGTAGCGTGCCGGCCGGTCTCCTCGTCGACACGGGCGGTCACCTCACAACCACCGGCCAACTGGCCGCCACGTCCTACACCGTGAGCGGCACGAATGCCGACGCCTACGGTGACACCGGCACCTTCACCTACACGCTAACGGTCAACAAGACGTCTCAGACCATCACCTTCACCTCCTCGCCTGCTTCCCCGACTGTGGGCGTCACCTATACCGTGACGGCCACGGGCGGGGGGTCGGGTAACCCGGTCATCTTCTCCATCGACGCCACGACCGCGAGTAACTGCTCGATCTCGGCCTCGACGGTTACCTTCCTCACGACCGGCAATTGCACCATCGACGCCAACCAGGCCGGCAATGCTGATTACAGCGCCGCCTCCCAGGCCCAACAGACGGTCACGGGCGTGGCCATCGGCTCTCAGACCATCACCTTCACCTCCTCGCCTGTTTCCCCGACTGCGGGCGGCACCTACACCGTGACGGCCACGGGCGGGGGGTCGGGTAACCCGGTCACCTTCTCATCGGCCACGACCTCGACCTGCACGGTGACGGGCTCGACGGTGAGCTTCATCGGGGCCGGCGCGTGCACCATCGACGCCAACCAGGCAGGCAACGACAGCTATGCTGCCGCACCCACGGCCTCCCAGACCTCCACAGTCCAATCGGCAACGAAGTCATCCGCAGCCACCCCGAGCCCGTCGCAGGTCTTGGCTTTCACGGGGGTCAAGCTCTCAGGGCTTCTCGGCACTGGGGTCGGATTCATCATGAGTGGGATGGCGATCCTTGGCCTACGGCGCCGAAGGATCGTGAAGCACGCAACTCGGCCCTAGTCTCGCCAGCAAGATGGCGCTCGGGATCCATCCCGTCCGTAGCGCCTCATAACTGCAATTCCCGACACCGCCCTTTAACGGACCCGCTTGAAAGCACACCGACCGCTTACCCCTCACTCGACTCTGACGCTGCCGCCGAGGGACACGATGCCGATTCGATACCAATGGGCTGGCTCGCGTGAACTCAACCAGTGCGGGCATCAAGATTCGGGTACCTACGAGCTCGTTGCTGAAGCCAAATTTCAGATTCAGCTGTTCGCTTGGGGCGCCGATGTAGGGCTTGTGGAGGAAGTGACAGTGGCAGGAAGCACCGTCGGACTTAGAGCATCTGATGCAGATCGTGACCAAGCGATTGAGGTCTTGAATAACGCGCTTGCGATTGGGCAGCTGGCCCCGGAGGAGCACGAGGAACGGCTCCAGGCGGCACTGGGAGCAGCCACAGTCGATGCTCTCGGCAAACTCACCGCTGACCTGAGGGTGCTCCCACATCAAAGGTCACGGTGGTCGGGTGGTCGACGTCGGGTCGCGGCGGCGGTCGTCGTCGTCGCCACGGGTGCGGCAGTCACCGGTGTTGCTCTCAGTGGCTCTACTTCTGCAATTCACCCGACCAATGCGGCTAGCAAGGTAACGTCGATGACGAGCGATGGCTTTGTCCAACCGGAAGCCAGTGTGGCGGGGAAGTTCTGCAGAGCCATGGCAGTTAATCATGCTCAGAATCCCGACAGCAATCCCTCGGGTGTCACCCCAGTATCAGACCCCTGGGGTCAGCCGGTGGCGGTGTCGCCGAGCGCACCACCTTCTGCTGAGGAGGACCTGGCCGCGGCACAGAGCCTCGCGAATGCTACGGGCGTTGTTGAGCAAGCATGGCGGGCCAACGGATACCAGTACAAAGGCCTGACGGTTCCGTGTCTTGGCAACTACGACTCAACATTTGATTTCGTTTCGGCGGAAGCAGCAAGCACGGGCTCAACGATCGTCAGTTCATCATTCGCGGACCGTCACAGTCTTTTGGCAGTTCAATCAGCAAGCGGGACCTGCTGGTATGAGCTCAATGTGATGTATCGAGGTGACCCGATCATTCAGGCAGACAATCTTCAATCTTACGGTACCTTTTTTGCTACGGCGTCGCATTCCAATTGCTCCGCGGACAATGCACCTGGTTATGGACTGTGGCAATTCGCAGGCTCGATTCCTCCTCAGCTACAGACAGGTTGATCAGACTGCCGCGAGCGAAACCACGTGCAAGAGACGACAGGTCTTGTTTGTTCAACTGTGTTCCTCATGCCCTTGGGTGGACCACGCGGTATCGCCACACGCATCGCCACTGTTATCTTCTGAGAGACGGGTGCCGGCGAGCGACGATCGGCAGGAGGATCTCGCGAGGGGTCATGTATCCCAAGTAGGCGGCAATCCGGTTCGGAAGGCCGGGAACGACAACCGCCTTACCGCGATCGAGCCCCTCGATCGCGGCACGCGCGACTCGGGCCGACGAGAGCCACATGAATCTGGGAACGCTACCTTCCATCTTCCCGCCGGTGAAGCCCGCCACCTCGGCGAACTCGGTTCTCACGGGTCCTGGGCACAAGGCTGTGACCGTCACTCCCGTGCCACGTAACTCACCGCGGATGGCCTGACTGTAGGAGAGCACGAACGCCTTGCAAGCTCCATAGCCCGCCTGGCCTGGAAGGGGTTGGAAGGCGGCTGTTGACGCCACGTTGAGCACAGCTCCTCTTCCACGTTTCACCATGCCGGGCAGGAACATGCTGCACAGGTCGATCACAGCTTCCACGTCGGTGCGGATCATCGATACCTCGCGTTCATGATCGGCGTGGTACACGGGTCCGGTGGTGCTGAAGCCGGCGTTGTTGACGAGAAGCTCGACCTTCAGGCCGCGATCCTCGATGACGGGTTCGAGATCGGCCCGGGCCGAGGCATCGGTCAGATCAGCAGGGAGCACCTCGACGCGAACTCGATGTATTGACCTGAGTTCGTCGGCGAGCGAGTTCAGACGATCCTCCCGGCGGGCGACGAGCGTGACACCATGACCTCGTTGTCCCAGCTGACGGGCAAGGTCTGCGCCGATGCCCGAAGAAGCGCCCGTCACGAGGCAAGTGGTGCTTTCCGAAGGTACAGGGAGTGCGATGGACCGATGTTAGGTGTCCGATGCTGACCTTGACCAGGGATAATTTTTCACACGGCTCGGTTCCATGGTCAGTCCCGCGAAGGGACTTGCGACCCTAGTCGTCCCCGGTTGGTGCGAAGAGGCTGAAGGTGAAAGCCTTTGTCGCGCCTCGAGGGGCCGTGGAAGAGCTGTAGGAGGATGATCATGGGCCAGTTCAGCTACGTCCGCTTCTTCGAGGAAATAGGAATCGGTGACATCCCGCTGGTAGGGGGCAAGAACGCCTCGCTCGGGGAGATGTTCCGCAAGCTATCCGCCGAAGGCGTGCTCGTACCGAACGGGTTCGCAATCACTGCAGATGCTTATCGGTACATGCTCGACGAGGCCGACGCGTGGAAAGAGCTGCATTCCGTCCTCGATGACCTCGATCCAGACGATGTCTCGGATCTGGCGCGCCGCGCAAAACGCGCCCGGGAGATCGTCTACGGCGCGGGTCTGCCAAAGGATCTGGCGGGTGAGATCCTCTCCGCCTGTCGGAGGCTCCAGGAGGAGTACGGCGAGG
>JBELAS010000174.1:0-4096 GCA_049508615.1 Acidimicrobiales bacterium | reverse complement strand
CGAGACGGCCGGCCGGGCCTAGCAGCCCTGTGGGGTGGGGTCTGACCAGGCGTTGTGCTGACTACGCCCCTCAACCTGTGGAGCCTTGGATCGGCTCGTGGCCGGGCGCGGGACATCGCCGAACCGGTGCACTAGGGGCCGGTTCGCGTCGGTGGGACACCGAGCTCGCGCACCCGTGACCAGCTCACCCTGGGACCCCAGGTGGCTCACCCGCCGCTTCGACAACCACAACTTCGACGTCCCCCGCCCTGCATCGTCGAGAATGCGTGGACGCACTTGTCTCGGATACAGTGGGCCGCCGTAGGGTGACTCCAATCACACTAGGAGCAGCATGAGCTTCAACCTCGCGACCATGTTGCGTGAATCTCGAATGTCGCACCCCGACAAGCCGCTGTGCCACTTCGACGATTTCACCTTCTCCTACACCCAGGTCGACGAGATCTCGGGTCGCATCGCAACGAGCCTGCTGAACCTCGGCCTGCAGCGGGGAGACAAGATCGCGGTTCAACTGCCCAACCTCCCTCAGTTCCTCTTTACGTACTTCGCTATCCTCAAGGCAGGCCTGGTCATGTGCCCGCTCAACCCGCTCCTGCGGGCCCCCGAGGTCGCCTATTACCTCAAAGACTCCGACGCGAAGATGCTCGTCACCTTCGTGATGTTCGCCGAGGAAGCGGTCAAGGGCGCATCGCAGGCCGGGGGTGTGACGACGTACGTCGTCGAGATGCCGGGAGGTGCCGAGCGCCCTGAGGGCACACATCAATTCGACGAGCTGTACTTCGCCGAGGACTCCGGGGAAATCGAGCCTACCAACGCCGACGAAACTGCCGTCCTTCTCTACACCAGTGGCACGACCGGCAGACCGAAGGGCGCCGAGCTCACCCACTTCCAGCTGTACATGAACTGCACGGTGTCCGGTGAGCTGTTCGGATTCGACGACGACGACATCGGCCTCGCTGTCCTGCCCCTTTTCCACGTGTTCGGGCTGTCGACCGTGCTCAACGTCTGCGTTCGTTACCGGGGCACGCTTGTGCTCGTACCGCGGTTTCAACCCGGACCGGTGCTCGATGCGATCGCGCGGCGCCGGTGCACGATCTTCACCGGCGTCCCCACGATGTACCTCGAGCTACTACGAGCCGATCTGGGCGGGCGCGACGTGTCATCGCTGCGCAGGGGCGTGTCGGGTGGGGATGCCATCCCCGGCGAGATCCTCAGGGAGTTCGAGGAGAAGTTCCGTGGCATGGTGATCCTCGAGGGCTACGGCCTGTCCGAGACGGCGAGCACAACGACGTTCAATGTCAGCGCCGAGGAACGCAAGGTGCGTTCCATCGGCAGGCCAATTTGGGGTGTCGAGGTCCGGGTCGTCGACGTGGACGACAAGCCACTCCCTCCGGGGCCGGAGAACATCGGCGAGATCGTCATCCGCGGACACAACCTGATGAAGGGGTACTACAAGAATCCAGAGGCGACCGCGGAGGCGTTCCGCGGCGGCTGGTTCCACACGGGCGACCTGGCATACGTCGACGAAGACGGTTATCTGTTCATCGTCGACCGGAAGAAGGACCTCATCATCCGCGGCGGCTTCAACGTGTACCCGCTCGAGATCGAGGACGCCCTCTACGAACACCCGGCGATCGCCGAGGCCGCGGTCATCGGCCGGCCCGACGAGAGGCTGGGTGAGGAGGTGGTTGCGGTCGTGGTTCTCAAGCCGGGAGCGGAAGTCACGCGCGACGATCTCGTCGCCTACTGTAAGGAACGGCTCGCGGCCTACAAGTACCCGCGCGAGGTGCGATTCGTCGATGAACTCCCCAAGGGCCCGACGGGCAAGGTTTTGAAGAAAGAGCTACGCGCAGAATGAGCCACCTCGGAGACCGCCGAACCTAGGGTCGGTCGTCGGGCTCGGAGGCGCTAGCCAGAATCAGAATCGCTCAAGCTTCGATTCCCATCGCCTCCGGGCTGAGGAGGCCGTCGACTCCAGCACGTACGGAGTTCGCGAACCCGCCGAGTCTCGGCAGCAGCTGGGTGAGGAAGAACGACGCTGTGACCGCCCTGGAGGCGGCAGCCTTGTCGGATCCCGCTGAGTCGCTGGCCAGCAACTGCTTGCCCATCAGCCATCCCGTGACGGCAAGCCCCGACATAGCCATGAACGGCGAGGCACCGGCCATGACGTCGAGGGTCTGGGACATGAAGCGCTCGACCAGCCATCGGGCTGCGCTCGACCACACCTCGGCGGCCTCCACGAGCTCCTTGGCCTCGGCCTGGTGGCCTGCGGAGTCCAGACGTGCCGCCACCTCCTTCATGCCAGCGACGACCTGGAGCATCGGCTCGCTCTCGTCGAGACGCAGCTTTCGGAACACCAGGTCCAGAGCCTGGATCCCGTTGGTACCCTCGTAGATGGGGAGGATTCGAGCGTCGCGGTAGAACTGCGCCGCCCCTGTCTCTTCGATGAAGCCGGCACCGCCGTGAACCTGGATGCCGAGCGACGTCACCTCGTTGGCCGTCTCGGTCGGCCAGGTCTTGGCGATCGGGGTGAGGAACGCCTCCATCCGTGAGGCTGCTGCTTTGTCCGGACCGTCGGGAAGGTCCGCGGCCATGTCGCACACGCGGGCCGTGTAGTAGAGCAAGAGCCGCATTGCCTCGACCTCTGCCCGCATCGTTGTCAGCATGCGCCGCACATCTGGGTGATGGGCGATCAGGACCGACTTCGAAGGGTCATCGCCCGGAAGCCGACCCTGCTTGCGCTCGCCCGCGTATTCCTCTGCTTTCTGGTAGGAGCGTTCTGACAATCCGAGGCCCTGCAACCCCACCCCGATCCGGGACTCGTTCATCATCGTGAACATGGCCTTCAAGCCCTTGTGGAGCTCGCCGACCAGCTCTCCCTGCGCATCCTCGTAGGCGATTGTGCAGGTGGGGCTGCCCCGGATGCCGAGCTTGTGCTCGGTGGAGACACAGACCACGCCGTTGCGCTCGCCGGGCTCGCCGTCGGGGCCCACAAGGCGGGCAGGCACTGCGAACAGCGAGATGCCGCGGGTGCCGGCAGGGGCGTCAGGGGTGCGGGCCAGGACGAGGTGCACCGTGTTCTCGGCCATGTCATGGTCGCCCCAGCTGATGAAGATCTTGCTCCCCGTCACCTTCCACGTCCCGTCGTCACAGGGCTGGGCCATGCACCGCACCTGTGCGAGATCGGACCCGGCGTCCGCCTCGGTCAGGTCCATGGTGCCGGTCCATGTCCCGGGCACGAGCTTCGGAAGGTACTTGTCGCGCAGCTCTTCGGACCCCCACTGCGCCAGGGTCGCGGCAGCAGAACGGGTCAACCCGGGGCACATGGCGAACGCGAAGTTGGACGAAATCAGCATCTCGGCCAGAGCGGCCCCCACCAGCCCGGGAAAGCCGCCCCCGCCATCCTCGGCGGGCACCGCGACGGTGGTCCACCCGGCCTCCACATAGGCGCTCCAGGCCTCTTTCCAGCCCTCCGGGGTGACCACGTGGCCGACAGAAGGATCCAGATAGCTCCCCTTCTCATCTCCGATCCTGTTGAGGGGAGCAAGCTGGTCGCCCACGAAGCGGCCATACTCGGCCAGGAGGTCCTTCACGGTATCCCGGTCCGCGTGCTTGAAGCGGGAAAGACTGGCCACCTCCTCCAGCCCTACAAGTCCCAGGGCGAACTCGATCTCATCAAGCGGAGCGGCATAGACGGTCATGTATTACTCACCTCCAAGGCGCCACCGGCCGAGTGAGTGGGGAACGGCTCAGCCGGACACCCTACGTGTCAACTAAGGAACCTACTAACTAACGATACTCGGACATCGACGTATTTGTAGAGTCGATCGGCCCTTGGTCGACCAGCATTAGCCCTCGGTAGGAGCCCGAAAGTTGCTGGCCACCAGACACATTCTCGCAACCGGACCGGGGGATCCACAAATCCGATCGTCGGGTGACGTCGCCGCTGACACCCGGGTTTGGGGCCCTTGTCGGGCGCCTACCGGCGGGTGAACGGACGAGGCGGCGCGTACCCAGGTTCTGTGGTCATAGCGCGCCTGGCCATCATGCGGGTAGTCCGGTCAAGCAAAGCACCTGCCGGTGGGATCGACACGCTCTA
>JBELAS010000173.1:0-4106 GCA_049508615.1 Acidimicrobiales bacterium | reverse complement strand
CCTGCCCGACCATGGCCGCCAGCTCGCTTCGCACCAAAGGCAGGTCTTCTGAGTGGGTGACCCCCAAGCATCGTCCCGGCCCGTCCAACACGCGCACGGTCTGCGCCGGTCCTCCGCCTGGGATGCGCCCCTTCACCAGCTTCCCGATCACCTCCGGCAAGAGGACCTCCACATCGGGGTTCACGCCTCGGCTGTCGTGAACAGATCCGTCAGGTGCGATACCTCTGTGAGTGGCTACGACGGCGGTCTCGAGTACCTGCCAGACGGCGGTGGTGAAGCCCCAGAGGTTTACCGAGACTGGTGTGTTACCGGGTATCTCGACCGGCTCCAGTCCGTCGTGGGAGGTGAAGCGCCCGTCGCTGTGCATAGTCACCTTTCGCCGTTCCACTATGGCGACGAGGTTCCGGTCGGGTCCGACCACACAGGTGCCGCGCGTGACCGGTTCACTAGTCACGATGGTGTCGCGCATAGCGAAGGCGACGAGTACGTGGTCGGCAACGTTGCTGGTAGCGGCGGGCGTGGAGTTGCTTTCGGCCTGGGGACGCGCTGCGCCGTCGGATAGTCGTCGCGCCAAGACCTCCAGCGCCGGTACTCCGTAGACGTCGTCGGCGTTGACCACCGCGAACGGACCTTCGGGGAGGAATCCACGCGCGCACAGCAAGGCGTGGGCGGTCCCGAGCGGGACCTGTTGGACGGTGAAGGTGACCGGTATCGACGACGGCCAGCACCTCCGCACGTGATAGGTGATGGCGGAGGCGGTCTGGGGCCCGAGCACCATGACGATCTCGCCGAAGCCGGCAGCTCGCGCGTCGGATGCAGTCAGGTCGATCACCGCCTCACCGTGCAGGCCCATCGGAGCCAGTGGTTTGCAACCCCGGTACCGTCTTGCCTGGCCCCCGGCCAGCACCACCAGCGCAGGCCGCGGTTCATGTTCTTGCGTGCTCATCCTCCCCATCGCAACACGGCGCTGGCCCACGTCATCCCGCCGCCGAAACCTGACAGCAGGACGAGACCGCCGGGTCGCAGCCGCCCGGTGTCGAGGGCGTCGGCAAGCGCGAGGGGGATCGATGCCGACGAAGTGTTGCCGTAGCGGTCGATCGTGACGACGCAGCGCTCGGAAGGGATGCCCAGGCGTTCGCTGACCGCGGTGATGATCCGGCTGTTCGCCTGATGAGGTACGAACAGGTCGATGTCGGTGGCCGACAGCCCGGCTCGCCCGAGGGTCTTGAGAGAGGAGCTCACGACCGCCTGCACGGCATGGCGGAAGATCTCCCGCCCGTTCATGTACAGGTAGCCACCGTGGTCGCAGCAAAGGAGGTGCCGCAAGGAGCCGTTCGCCCCGAGGTCCCAGGCCAGGAGCTCTCCGGGCCCGTCGGTAGTCTCGAGGACCACCGCTCCCGCTCCGTCTCCCACCAGCACGGCGACGCTGCGGTCGTCCCAGTCGGTGATACGCGACAGCGTTTCCGAACCGATTACGAGGGCTCGCTCGGCCCCGGCGAGCGCCAGTCCATGGGCGGTTACAAGGGCGTAGACGAATCCCGAGCACGCGGCGTTCAAGTCGAACGCGCCGCCCGCCACCCCGAGCGCGTCCTGCACCGTCGCCGAGGTGCCGGGCACCAGCGCGTCGGGCGTCGTGGTGGCCAACACGAGCAAGTCGATCTCGTCGCCGCGACGTCCCGCACGCTCGAGAGCGCGGTGTCCTGCGTCGACGGCCAGTTGCGAAGTCGTTCCACCGATACGACGCTCCTTGATGCCGGTGCGTTCGGTTATCCAGCTGTCGGACGTGTCGAGGTGCGCCGAGAGGTCTTCATTAGTCACGACCTTGTCGGGGAGGGCTATTCCCCACCCCGTGACGACGGCTCCTCGCACCGGGATCAGGTGCTCTCGAGGATGTGCACGGCCGCGAGCGCGGTGTCACGCCCGGCCATGATCCCTCCGGTGTTGACCGACATTCCGAGACGTGCTCGCTCCACCTGGCGGCCGGTGGCTGTCCCTCGCAGTTGCTGGACCAGCTCCACGATCTGGCACACCCCGGTCGCCCCGAGCGGGTGCCCTCGCGAGACCAGCCCTCCGCTGGGGTTGACGCACACGCCCCGCCCCCCGAGGTCGGTCTCTCCGGCCGCGGTTGCCATGCCCGCCCCCCCAGCAGGGAAGAACCCCAGAGCCTCGAGGGCATAGAGCTCCTCGGCGCTGGTGGCGTCATGCAGCTCGATGACGTCGATGTCGCCGGGGCCCACGCCGGCCACCTTCCATGCTTCTTCGGCCGTTTCGGATAGGCGGTCGTGGTATTCGAGCTCGCCGTAGCCGGACCGGAGCACACTCGCGCGCACGCGTGGTGCGCCGCGTTGGGTACCGGTCGACAGAACCGCCGCCGCCGCTCCGTCGGTGAACGAGGAGCACATGAGCCTCCGCAGCGGGCTGACGACCGTCGGAGAGCTCAGGACTTCCTCGACGGTCACCGGAGTGCGGAACTGGGCGAGAGGATTGCGTGACCCGCAACGCCGGGACTTGACGGCCGCGGCGGCGATCTGTAGCGCTGACGTCCCGCGCTGTTCGATCTGGTGGCGTACCCAGGTGGCGTTGAGCCCCATGAGGATGCTCCCGGCGTCGTTCTCGAGAGCGGCACGCAGCTCGGCCCGTTCGTCGGCCGGCAGGCCGTCCTCGATCCCGGCCAGGGTGCCCCGACGATCACCGGTCCACATCTTCTCGACGCCGATCACGAGCACCGGCGACTCACCCGCGAGGGAGGCGGCGAATCCCATGTGCAGGGCCGAAGAGCCTCCGGCGCACGAGTTGTCGACGTTTACGACGCCCGAGGAGCCCAATCCCACGTCGCGCAACCAAGCCTGACCGCGTATGCAACCCTGCTCCGAAAGGCGCCCCCCCAGGGCGTTGCCCAACACGACCAGGCCGACCTCGTTCGGCGACACTTCGGCGTCGTCGAGCGCGCCGATGACCGCACACCTCGCCATCGCCTTAGCGCTCTGGTCCCGCGTGTCCATCTGAGTCATGGCGACTCCGATGATGCTCACGTCTCCGTTCACCGCGCGGCCCTCTTCGAAAGCGGCGACGAGCAGGCCGCTGTGCCCATTGGTTCGCGTACTTCTGGCTTGGTCACGACAGCCTCCTCATATCGAGCTCGACGAGCTCGCCGGCCAGGTCCTCGAACTGTGGCATCGGCCGGCCAGGTCCTCGAACTGTGGCATTGGTCGGTCGGCAGCGCGACCGAAGAAAGACACTCGATCGTAGGGGTGTGCCAGAAGAGCTGGTCGCATGCCCACAAGGCCCCGCCGTCCCGGCGGGCCGGCAGATGGTCACCAGCTCCGAGGCGGGAGGCGATCCGGCGTGCAGCTGGGGAAAGCTGGGCAGGACCAACCCGAGTGCCCCCGCCACGGGAGCACTCGGCAGCAGGTCGACCGCCGCCGGCGTCTCGCAGGGCACACTGCATGCTATCCAACGTGAAGCGAGCGCCGTCCACGTTGGGCTGCGTCCCCGAACGCTCCCGTCCCGTCGGGCCCCTACCTGCGCATCCTCTTAGCGGCCACCGTCCACCGGCCACCGGCCACAGGTGCGGGCTCTTTGCCGACCGTGCCCTTCAACCTGGTGAGCTGTCCACCTTCATGACCTCGACGTTCCAAGGACCAGTTCCGAAGGTGGTTCGACAAGCTGTCCCGACGCGGCAGAATGGGTAGGTGACTGTGACCGATGGCTCTTCGGCTACGCCTCGTCGCGACGGTGACCGGGTTCCTGCCCAGCCGCCGTGGCCTGCGCATGACACAGGCACATTGACCGACGAAGTGCGCTCGAGGCGCGAAGGCGACCTGAGGGAGCTGATCGACCTCATGCGGCCTGCGGTTCAGGCAGACGGCGGTGACCTCGAGCTGGTCTCGTTCGACGTGGAGACCGGGGAAGTCGAGGTGGAGCTGCGCGGCGCGTGCAGCTCCTGTGCCATATCGTCCGCGACTCTGCAAGACGGGGTAGAGCGGATCCTGAAGGGCCGCCTCGACTGGGTGTCAGAGGTCCGCGGCGGCGTCGACGAGACCGCGGACCCGACCTTCTCGGCGGCGCTCGGTCGTGGCGCATACGTGCCCAAGGTCTGAGCCTCA
>JBELAS010000172.1:0-4116 GCA_049508615.1 Acidimicrobiales bacterium | reverse complement strand
ATGAGCGACCGCTTGGAGCTGTTGCGCGCTTGCCGTGCCAACCTCTCCCCCATCTGGGGTCTGTCGCTCACCGAGGGTCTGTCCAAGACCTATGAGCCCCTCGGGCCACCCGAGCGCACGGCAACCGACGACAACGGCATCGTCCACCAGCTATGGGTGGTCGACGACCCCGCTGCCATCGAGTCGGTCTCGCAGGGAGTCGCGCAGTCGCCGGTGGTCATCGCCGACGGTCATCACCGCTACGAGACCGCAGTGGCCTACCAAGCCGAGCGTCGCGCTGCTAGGCACGGAGCGTCCGGAGACTACGACCTCGTTATGGCTCTCGTCGTGGAGCTGGCCGAGGACCAGCTCTCGGTGGGGGCCGTCCACCGTGTGCTGAACCGGGTTCCCGGCAGCGTCGAGCTCCCCGAGGTGATGGGCCGCTGGTTCGACTGCAGGCGTGTCGGGGACTTGGCCGAGGACCTCGCCGACGAGCTGGTCCGCTCCGAAACGATCGCCCTCATCACACGCGGCGGTGTGTGGGGTCTCACCCCACGGTCCGAGGCCCGCAGAGCCGCGGGATCCGACCTCGACTCGAGCCTCGTCGCACTGGCGCTGGACGAAGTCGCCGGTGTTGTCACGACCTACGCCCACGACTGGCGTTATGCAGTTAGAGCTCTAACCGGAGGTGACGCCGATGCGGCTTTGTTGTTACGACCGGTGACCGTTGCGCAGATATCGGACTGGGCACATGCGCGCAAGCGCATGCCGCCGAAGAGCACCTACTTCCACCCCAAGCCACGCACCGGCATGGTGTTCAGGCCGGTCGAGGACTGACGGCGGACACACGACCGACCCTGGACAGGCGGGCACGCGACCGACCCTGAGCGGACAGGCGGGCACTAGACCGACCCTGGACAGGCGCCGCAGAGAGAACGGGGGACGCGGCGACATCCCCTTGGCCTCAGCTAAAGGCCACGGCTTCGCCGCGTGCACCCCGTTCTTTTGTCCCCAAGAAGCACCAGGCCCACCCCGCGAGCCAAGTGCCCTCAGGGTTATCGGCACGCTGCGTGACCCAGTTGAGCAAGCCCCCACACGATGCCAGGACCTCATCCACACATTTGCAGATGCCTGAACTTGCAGGTGCTTGAAATTGCACGATCGCAAGGGCTCAAGGCGCCAGCAATCCTGGTCGATCATCCCAACGTGAGACTCCCCGAGGTCATCCATTCCAGATATGCAGCGATCAGTGCCCACAGTCTCCACCGCCGAAACGAGCGGTGACATGTCGTTCCTCGTGCGTCCGCCCACGGCCCCGACCGAAGAAGGGGTCCTTCCCGCGAGCGAGGGGGTAGCTCTTCCCGCGAGCGAGGGGGAGGTTCGTACCCCGAGCGAACAGGCTATTTCCCCGACTCGTGTCGCCCTCGGCGCGGCCCTGGCGTTGCGTGTCAGCGACGTGGGGAACACGATGGCGCGCCGGTGGTGGGAGTCGACCGACCGCGCATCGTTCTTGAGTCCTGCCGAGACCGAACGAATCGAGCAACAGATCGTGCGCGTCGGGTCCTACGCCACTAACTCGCTCGCTGCATACCTCACCACCGGTGATCCGACCCCACCCGAGGAAGCCGACACGTGGAAGGGTCAGGGGACGCTTCCCTTGCAGGGCATCATTCCTCTCGCCGACCTGACCAAGCTGAACTTGCATTGGAGGGCTGCAGCCGTCGAGGCGATCCAGGAGGAGGCTGCGCGTCTCGGTACAGACGCGGCCACAGTCGACAAGGCCATAGGCGTCGCGCGAGCCGGGTGCGACGCCTCGTTGGTCGGAATGGCGAAGAACTTCGACACCGAGCAGCGGCGCTTGCAATCAGAAATTACCGCGAGTAACGCACGTCTCACACAGCAGCAGCTCCACGATTCCCTGACCGGGTTGCCGAACCGGTTGCTTCTGCTCGACCGGCTCTCTCACGCCCTCAGTGCTTCGAGAAGGCGCAAGACGGCGGTGGCGGTGCTGTTCGTTGACATCGACCACTTCAAGATCGTGAACGAGGTGGTCGGCCACTCTGCGGGCGACAGCCTTCTGATCGAGGTGGGCAGAAGACTCCAGAGGCTCGTTCGTCCCAGCGACACCGCTTCACGTTTTGGCGGTGATGAGTTCGTCTTGCTTTGCGAGGACCTCGCAGCTCCGCAGCCCGAGGCTGTTGCGGTGGCGGGACGCGTGATCGAGGCGCTCTCAGAACCGTTCGCCGTCGCGGGGCGAGAGCTGTTCGCATCCGCGAGCATCGGCATCGCGATCGGCAGGCCCGGTGACGACCCGGAGGCCCTCATCTCACAGGCCGACGCCGCGACGTACCTGGCGAAATGGCGAGGGCGGTCGTGTTACGTGCTCTACGAGCCGGCCGTCGACGAAGGCAGCGCCAGGCGTGCCGAGTTGGCGAACGCCCTCCACAGGACCCTCGAGCGGGGCGAGCTTCAGGTCTACTACCAGCCGGTGAGACGCCTCCGCTCGGAGGGGCTCGTAACGATGGAGGCCCTCCTGCGTTGGAGCCATCCCGGCCTCGGGCCCGTGGCGCCTACGGAGTTCATCCCCATCGCCGAGGACACGGGGTTGATCGTCGGCATCGGCAGCTGGGTGCTCGAGACCGCTTGCAACGACTGCCGTGCTTGGCGAGAGGCCGGGCACGACGTCGGGGTGTCCATCAACCTCTCGGGACGGCAGCTGACCAATACGGACCTCGTGGAAGACGTGCGCGCAGTGCTCGAGCGCACCGAGCTCCCACCGGCCGTGGTGACCTTCGAGCTGACCGAGAGCGTCCTCATCACGACCGATGAGGGGTCTCGTGCCGCCCTGGCGGCACTGAAGGAGATGGGCGTGCGCCTCGCCATAGACGACTTCGGGACCGGGTACTCCTCGCTCTCCTACCTGGCCGACCTCCCGGTCGACGACCTGAAGATCGACCAAAGCTTCATCTCGCGCCTGGGTCACGACGACCAGAGCCTGTTCATGGTCAACGCGGTGGTCGAGCTGGCCCACTCCCTCGGACTGATTGTCATCGCCGAAGGTGTGGAGACCGAGGTCGAGCTTGCCGAGCTGCGACGCACCCAGTGCGATCTAGCGCAGGGCTTCCTCCTCGGCAAGCCGCATCCGCTTGCGAGCCCGGCTGATCTGGAAGCGACCCCGGAGATCTACAGATAGAACACGGCATGCGGACCGGCCTGCGGCAGCAGCCGCCGGTTCCCTGCACTTCCGCCGGTGAAGACCCCGCACCGGGCCGGCCTGTGCGTGACTTGCTTGTCAGGACCCGCCGTCCTCCACCGTCCAAATGCCACCGGAAGCCAACAGCCGGGCGAGGTCGCCAGGGCCCCTCCGCTCGCTCGCCTCGAGCAACTGGCGGCTCACCGCCTCTGCGTACTCGGAGCGCTCGACTGCACGGAACACCCCGATCGCGGTCGGCTCGAACGGCCCCCGAGCCAGTCGCGACAGCTGGAAGGCAAGACCCGGGTCTTCACGACGCTCGTCGTGCAGTAGCAGCCTGTCCTCCCCCACCTCCGCCACCTCACAGACGCGCAGACGGCCGTCTGTGTCGAGGACCACACCGTGCTGGGCATCAGCACCGAAACGGATCGGCTCACCGTGAACGAGGGGTATCAGGTTGTCCGCCCGCGCGTCGCGACCCGTGATCTTCTCGAAGGCGGCGTCGTTGAAGACGTTGCAGTTCTGGTAGATCTCCACGAAGGCGGCGCCGACATGGTCGTGAGCGCGGCGGAAGGTCTCCTGCATGTGTTTGCGGTCCATGTCATGGGTGCGCGCCACGAAGGTCGCCTCAGCCCCGAGGGCCAGGCTGATCGAGTTGAACGGTGTCTCGACTGACCCGAACGGTGTCGACTTCGTGACCTTGCCCCGCTCGGAAGTCGGCGAACACTGACCCTTTGTCAGCCCGTAGATCTGGTTGTTGAAGAGCAAAATTGTGAGGTTCACGTTCCGCCGCAGGGCATGTATGAGGTGGTTCCCTCCGATCGAGAGCGCGTCCCCGTCACCGGTGACGACCCAGACGTCAAGATCGGGCCGGGTGACAGCTAGTCCGGTGGCGACCGCAGGCGCCCGCCCGTGGATCGAGTGCATGCCGTAGGTGTCCATGT
>JBELAS010000171.1:0-4137 GCA_049508615.1 Acidimicrobiales bacterium | reverse complement strand
GCCCCCAGGTGAGGGAGCTCCTCCGAAGGCCGGGCATAGAGCGCGGAACGAGCACCAGTCGCACAGGGGGCCGGGCTTGGGCCGGAAGTCCTCTGCGGCGCACGAGCGTTCGATGGCTGCCCACACCGCGGCGGTGCGCTGCCTGAGCCCGCGCAGCGCCTGGTCGGAGGGTGCGGTCTCGATCACAAGCGGCTCGCGGAGGTACATCAGGCGCACGAGCGCGGGTCTGACACCGAGGACCTCCTCGCACAGCAGGGCGTAGAAGTGCACGCCGCCCAAGCGTTGGTGCTCTTGGATCTGGGAGGGCACCCGGCCGGTCTTGTAGTCGACGACCACCAGATCGCCTCCCGGGGTCACGTCCAGACGGTCGATGATCCCGCGGAGGGTCACCCCGCCCACCTCGGCTTCCAGGAGCAGCTCGACGCCGGCGGCGTCGACCGTGTCGGGGTCCTCGAGCCTCAGGTACCCCTCGACGAGAGCCCACGCGTCGCAGACGAACGTCTCTTGCCCGTCGCTCGAGAGCTCGAGGCCCTCGGCCTCCGGATCGCTCTGGAGCGCCTCCCATGCGGCGTCTAAGGCCAGCCTGGCGGCGGCCGCGCTTCGCTTCCCCCGAGGAAGCTCCCAGAACAGGCGCTCGAGTGCGCCGTGGACCAGGGTTCCCTTGAGCGCGTGAGGAGACGGCGGCTCGGGCAGCCGGTCGATGGCGCTGTACCGGAAGGCGAGCGCGCATTCGGTGAATTTGCTGACCTTCGACGGGGACAGGGAACCGGGCAACGGCAGTGACATACCACGAGGGTACGCCGGGGGTGTGCCGGCGTAGTGGATCGGTGCGCCGTTTCTTATCCGCGAAGCGTCTCCGTGTCGGTCGGGTCCCCGCGATCGGCGAGGGAAGCGGATACGGAGCGAGCCACCGTAGCGGGGTCCTCGAGCGGGCCGAAGTGTCGTAGACCGGGCAGAGCGAGCGTCGTCGAGCGCACCAGGCGCCCGGCGAGGAGGGCCAGGAAGTCCGGGCCGAAGTTGTCGGTCTCGGCGCCGCAGGCGAGGGTTACAGGGCACCCGACCGTCGAAAGCTGGGTGAAGGCGTTGTGCGAGAACCCGTGCGCGTAGACGAGGGCTTCGTCGTCACGCCGGCAGCGTAGGGAGATACCTCCCCCGGGCTCGGGGGCGAATCCGTTGTCGACGTAGGCCGCGAGGACGTCGGGACGGAACCGATCGAAGGGGGCTTTCGCTGAGAAGTTGGCGAGGGCTTCCTCGCGAGAGGCGAAGACGTTTCGTCGGCGCAGGGCGCCTCTCGAGAGCGGATTACCCTCGAGGTTCGGCGCAAGGGGAGCGTCGGCAGGACGGACGATCGGCTCGTAGCAGTAAAGGGCGTCGAAGGTCCCTGGGCGTGCCTGCTCCGCGAGCAACAGAGTGGCGCCGCCGCACGAGTGTCCGAAGCCGGCGGGGGAATCGAGGCCCAGGCGGTCCACGACAGCCAGCACGTCGGCCGCGAAGCCGTGCCAGTCGAAGTCTCCGTTCACGGGGCGCTCGCTTCGCCCGTGCGCCCGCAGATCGAGCGCGACGCAGCGGAACCGATCGCGCAGCATCGCGGCCAAGGGGGACAACACTGCTGCGCAGAAGCCTGTGGCGTGGGCGAGCACGAGAGCGGGCCCGTGGCCTCCGAGGTCGTAGTAGCAGACCTCCACGCCATCAGAGGTCGTGGCAGTCCCCGACGGCTCGAGTGGCGACGGCGGGGGCCGATCGCCGTCACGTGCCTCGGGCGTGGGGGACGAGCCTGGCACCCAGAGGACGCTACTGCCGTACCGGTGTGCGCAGATCCGATAGAAATGACGGCACAGTGGAGCACTTCCTGTCGTCGTGGGGCTATCTGGCGCTCGTCCTGCTCACAATGGCCGAGGCGGCCTGCATACCCTTTCCCTCCGAAGTCACCGTGGGCTTCGCCGGGTACCTCGCGTCCACGGGACGCCTCGACCTGGCGATCGTGATCGTGCTCGGTACTGCGGGAGAGACGGTGGGCGCCTTCATCGGGTACGGGATCGGGCGCCTCGGCGGGCGTCCGCTCGTGGAGCGCTTCGGGCGCTACGTGTTGCTCAGCCATGCCGATCTGGACCGTGCAGAGCACTGGTTCGACCATAGAGGGGAGTGGAGCGTGCTCATCGGCCGTGTCGTGCCGATCGTGCGCACCTTCATCGCCCTGCCGGCGGGAGTAGCGGAGATGCAGCCCGCACGCTTCGGGATCCTCACCTCTACAGGAAGTCTCGTCTGGGTCGGTTCCCTGGCCGGCGCCGCCTACAGCCTCGGGGGCCAATGGCACCGGCTCACCCACGGGTTCAGCGTCGCGGGTTACGTGCTCGTCGCTCTGGCTGTGCTGGCGATCGCCGGGTTCGTCCTCAACCGCTGGCGTCACGTGCGCGCCGAGCGCGAGCTCGGCGACACCCACGACGCGAACCACCTGGAGGTGAGGGGCGCCGGGCCCGAAAGAGGTCGCGGGCCCACGGCGTAGAGGCACCGGTATCAGGCCGGACCGGCGCCGCTCCTGCGCCACCGGGAGAGCGGTCGCCGGTGGCATTCGTCGCGTGTCCTCGACCCCGTTGCTCGCTTGTCCGCGTATCTTCTGGGCCCTGGCCGGTCTCTTTGGCTGTTCGGCTGCTCGCGGTCGGCTGCTAGACCGGTGCGGTGACCCGAGAGATCTGGAACACCGTCGACAGGTACATCACCGACACGCTCGTCGGGTCCGATCCGGCGCTGGACGCGGCACTGCAGGCCAGTGCCGATGCCGGGCTGCCCCCGATCGCGGTGACCGCGAACCAGGGCAAGCTTCTACACCTGCTGGCGCTGGTGTCCAGGGCAAGGAGCATTCTCGAGATAGGGACTCTCGGTGGTTACAGCACGATATGGCTCGCCAGGGCACTTCCTTCCGAGGGGCGCCTGATCACGCTCGAGGCGGATCCGAAGCACGCGAAGGTCGCGCAAGCGAACATAGACAGCGCGGGCCTGGCCGAGGTGGTGGAGATCCGCCTCGGCGCGGCGCTCGACACATTGCCCAAGCTCGCCGCTGAAAGCAAAGGGCCGTTCGACCTCGTGTTCATCGACGCGGACAAGCCGAGCGTTCCCGAATACCTCTCCTGGGCGCTCGAGCTCTCATGCCCCGGGAGCTTGATCGTCATCGACAACGTCGTGCGTGACGGGAAAGTGGCCGATCAAGCCAGCAAGGACGCGAACGTGCAGGGGATCCGACGCGCCAACGAGCTGCTCGCCTCTGATCCGCGCGTCACCGCGACCGCCCTCCAGACAGTCGGTACCAAGGGCTACGACGGATTGGCGATCGCCTTCGTCATCTCCGGTGGGTAGGTACGCGCAGGTTGGATGTAGCTCGGTGGGGAAGCTCGGTAAGGGTCAGCTCGCTGTGGGCAGCCCGTTTCCTGTGACCCGTTGTCAGCGTCGTCCCCAGGTCTTGGTGCGATCGTCTCGGGCCAATTCGGCAAGATAGGCGTTGTAGGCGGCGAGCTCCGGGTCCTCTTTCTCTGCGAGCTCGATCGTCTCCTCCGACCGTGCCCGTCTTTCGGGGTCGACCCTCTTGTGCGAGGCCCGCTGGAGCCGGCGCAGGCCCCGGGAACCGAGAGTGTCGGGATCGTCGTGCACCAGATGCCACCAGAAGACGACCCCGAAGACGGCGAAGCAGGGCCACATGACCGAGTAGACCCAGCCGAGGCTGTCGCCCGACAAGGCCACCCCCACCTGCCACCGACAGGCGAAGCCGCAGCCGCAGACCCACACCGCGACTGCAGCGTGTGCGACGAGAGCGCGCCTGCTCGTCCACGTCTTTCTACGTTGTGCTAGTCGGCTGCGCGCAGGAGGTGTCTCTGTGTCCGTCGTGTGCCTCGTGCCCCTCGTGTCCGTCAGGTTCTCAGTTTGCCTGGGCGCCAGATCCGAGCGTCGAGAACGTTGGGTCAGCCTTCGAACGCTCGTAGAGCCTCGTCAAGAGACGTTCGGCGATGATCGCGCAGAACGGCAGGGTCCCGGCGAGCAGTACGAGAGCCATCTTCCCGAGCCTCAGGCGCAGCCTTCTCGTCAGATCGAACGCGGCGAAGAGGTAGACGATGTAACAGAAGCCGTGCACGGTGCCCACTACATTTA
>JBELAS010000170.1:0-5062 GCA_049508615.1 Acidimicrobiales bacterium | reverse complement strand
GGTCACGGGCTCGAACGACACCCGATCCCCTTCGCCCACCATTCCCACCTGTTCGCATCGAAGCGCGCTCAAGTTCCCCGAGGAATCGCCGACGAACTCCTTCGTCGTGACGCCATAGAGCCTTTCACCGCCCTCCTCGTGCGCGAAGGAGGTTCTGAAGATCACCGGCCAGGTGGGCCACGGGTTGTCCACGGACCGCATGTCGGGCGGGCGAGGCATGATCTCCAGCTGGTGCACGCTCGCCGCGCCCTGTCGGTGCACTGTGCCGAGGCAGTCCGCACCCGTGTCGCCACCCCCGATGATCACCACGTGCTTACCCTCGGCGCTGATCGGCCAGGCGTCGAGCGCGCCCTCACGGACCAGGTTCCCGACCTTCAGGTAGTCCATCGCCAGGTGGATGCCCCGAAGTTCGCGTCCGGGCACTCCCAGGTCGCGCGGCAACGTCGCACCTGCTGCCAGCACTAGCGCGTCGAACTCCGCCAGGAGTACCTCGGCCGACACCACCTCGATGTCGGGCGCGCATGCCGATCCCAGCCCACGCTGCATGCCCGGCTCGATCTCCTCGGGACCGACCCGGGCACTGCGCTCTGTGGCCGTGAGCCGATCGCTCGCCGCCGTGCCCTGGGTCAGTTGAGGAGCCAGGCCGACCGATGTAGCGCAACGGAGCTCGACACCCTCCGCACGCAGCTGCCGCAGGCGCCGGTCCAACACGGCCTTCTCCATCTTGAACTCCGGGATCCCGTAGCGCAGCATCCCGCCGGGCCTCTCGGCCCGCTCGAAAACCACCACCCGGTGCCCTGCGCGCGCCAGTTGCTGCGCGCAGGCGAGGCCAGCAGGTCCCGAGCCCACCACGGCTACCGACTTTTGCGTGCGCTCCCCCGGGACATGGGGGGTGACCCAACCTTCCGAGAACGCGCGCTCGGCGATCTCGTACTCGATGCGCTCGATGGTCACAGGTTCGGCGTTGATCCCGAGCACGCACGCGCCCTCGCACGGCGCAGGGCACAAACGTCCTGTGACCTCGGGGAAGTTGTTGGTGGCATGCAGACGCTCTACCGCGTTGAACCAGTCCCCCCGGTACACGAGATCGTTCCACTCCGGGATCAAGTTCCCGAGCGGGCAACCCTCGTGGCAGAAGGGAATGCCGCAGTCCATGCAACGCGCCCCCTGGCGGTGCGCCTCGTCTTCGCCGAACTGCTCGTATACCTCGCGCCAGTCACGCACGCGCACCTTGACAGGACGGCGTTCAGGCAGGCGCCGCCCGTACTCGAGGAACCCGGTGCGCTTGCCCATTCAGACCCTTACCCGTGGGCGGAGGCCATGACCGCCTCGTCCACCGACGTGCCCACCTCGACCGCGCGACGCGTGGCCTGGAGCACCCGCCGGTAGTCGCGGGGCATGACCTTCACGAAGTCGCCGACCACTCCTCCCCACGAGGCGAGCAGCCTCTGCGCGAGTTGCGAGCCCGTCTCGGTCTGGTGAGTTGTCACCGTGTCCAACAGCCAGCGCCGGTCCTCCTCGTCGGTGGGCTCGAGGTCGACCATCTCGAAGTTGACCCGATCGGCGAAGCAACGCTGCGGGTCGTAGACGTAGGCGATGCCACCGGACATCCCCGCACCGAAGTTGCGCCCGGTGGGCCCCAGGACGACCACCCGTCCTCCGGTCATGTACTCGCAGCCGTGGTCGCCAACCCCCTCGACCACGGCCGTCGCGCCTGAGTTTCGCACGCAGAAGCGCTCGCCCACCTGTCCCGACACGTAGCACTCCCCCGCCGTCGCACCGTAGAGGATCACGTTGCCCGCGATGATCTGCTTCTCGGCCGCGAACGGCGACGTCTCCGGTGGGCGCACGACGACGCGGCCTCCGGACAGCCCCTTGGCCAAGTAGTCGTTGGCGTCGCCGTAGAGCCGCAACGTGACCCCGCTAGGTACGAAGGCACCGAAGCTCTGTCCCGCCGATCCTCTGAAGGTCAACGTGATCGTGTCGTCCTCGAGCCCCGCAGCGCCTCGCGCCGAGGTGATCTCGTACCCGAGGAGCGTCCCCACCGTGCGGTCTACGTTCGTGATCGGGAGCTCCATCGAGACCTTCTCGCCACGCTCGATCGCCGGCCGGCACGTTTCGAGGAACCGGTGGTCGAGGGCCTTCTCGAGGCCGTGGTCCTGCGCCCTGCAGCAGATCCTCTCCGTGGGCGGGCCTTCGTCAGGTGCGGCGAGCACCGGGGAGAGATCCAGACCCTTGGCCTTCCAGTGCTCGACGGCTTCCAGCGCGTCGAGTAGGTCGACGCGACCCACAGCCTCGGCGAGCGAGCGAAGCCCGAGCGCTGCGAGGTATTCGCGCACCTCCTCGGCCACGAACTCGAAGTAATGCTCCACGAACTCGGGCTTTCCGGTAAAGCGCTTTCGCAGCTCAGGGTTCTGGGTGGCGATCCCCACCGGGCAGGTGTCGAGGTGGCAGACGCGCATCATCACGCAGCCCGACACGACGAGAGCTGCGGTGCCGAACCCGAACTCCTCTGCCCCTAGAAGCGCTGCGATCACCACGTCGCGCCCGGTCTTCAGCTGCCCGTCGACCTGCACCACGATGCGGTCGCGCAACCCGTTGGCGACGAGGGTCTGCTGGGTCTCGGCCAGCCCCAACTCCCAGGGGATCCCGGCGTGCTTTATCGAGCTGAGCGGACTCGCCCCCGTGCCGCCGTCGTGGCCCGAGATGAGCACGACGTCCGAGTGTGCCTTGGCCACCCCGGCGGCGACCGTGCCCACCCCCACCTCGGCCACGAGCTTCACGTGCACGCGCGCCTTCGGGTTCGACGACTTCAAGTCGTGGATCAGCTGGGCGATGTCCTCGATGGAGTAGATGTCGTGATGCGGCGGAGGCGAGATGAGCCCCACACCGGGGGTGGAGAAGCGGGTCTTTGCGATCCACGGGTACACCTTGTGGCCTGGCAGCTGCCCACCTTCGCCGGGCTTGGCCCCCTGGGCGATCTTTATCTGGAGGTCGTCCGCGTTCACCAGGTACTCGCTCGTCACCCCGAAGCGCCCCGAGGCCACCTGCTTGACGGCGCTTCGGCGCAGGTCCCCGTTGGCGTCGGGCACGTACCGCTCGGCGTCCTCACCCCCCTCACCGGTGTTGGACTTGGCACCCAGGCGGTTCATGGCGATCGCAAGGGTCTCGTGCGCCTCCGCGGAGATCGACCCATAGCTCATCGCTCCGGTGGAGAAACGTCTCACTATCTCCGACACCGGCTCAACCTCGTCCACCGGCACAGGCGGCAACACGCCCTCGCGCAGCCGCAACAGTCCCCGAAGCGTGGCGAGCTTCTCAGACTGGTCATCCACCAGGCGCGTGTACTCCTTGAAGATGTCGTAGCGCTTGGCCTGTGTCGCGTGCTGGAGCTTGAACACCGTGAGCGGGTTGAACAGATGCACCTCACCTTCGCGCCGCCACTGGTACTCACCTCCGTCCTCGAGCTCTCGGTGGGCGCGCTCGCCGGGCCTCTCGAGGTGCGCCAGGCGGTGGCGGGCTGCGACCTCGCCCGCAAGCACCTCTAGGCCCACCCCCTCGATGCGGCTCGTCGTGCCGGTGAAATACTCGTCGACCACCCCGCTCGCGAGCCCGACGGCCTCGAAGATCTGGGCGCCTGTGTACGAGGCGACCGTGGAGACGCCCATCTTCGACATGGTCTTGATGACGCCCTTGGCAAGCGCCTTCATGTAATTCGCCCGAGCCTGGCGCGGCGTGAGCCTCTCGAGCAGGCCCGTGGCGATCATGTCACTCACGGTCTCGAGGGCCAGGTACGGGTTCACGGCCGAGGCGCCGAAACCGATGAGGAGGGCGATGTGGTGCACTTCGCGCGCGTCACCGCTCTCGATCACGAGACCGACTCTGGTGCGCGTCTTTTCGCGCACCAGGTGCGCGTGCACCGCGGCCGTGAGCAACAGCGAGGGGATCGGGGCCATGTGCTCGTTCGAGTTCCGGTCCAAGCAGGACGTGCTGCCCGGCCGTTACACCGTGGAATGGTTCCGCGCCACCAAACCCGGCGTCTATCATCTGTTCTGCGCGGAATATTGCGGCACGCAGCACTCCGGCATGGTGGGCTCGAGCAGGTTCTGCTCGGGCCCGAGCTTCGACCGGTTCGAGGTGACGAGCTCTTCGCGGATCGCGTCGAGCGGTGGGTTCGTCACCTGGGCGAAGAGCTGGGTGAAGTAGTCGTAGATGAGGCGAGGCTTGTCACTCAACGTTGCTATGGCCGCGTCGTTTCCCATCGAGCCGACCGGCTCCCCGCCTGTCTTCGCCATCGGGGACAGGATGATCTGGCATTCCTCGTTGGTGTAGCCGAACAGGCGCTGATGGCTCACGACCGACGCGTGCTGGGGAGTGAGCATCACCCTCGGGGGAAGGTCCTCCAAGACGATCTGACACTTCTCCAGCCACCGCGCGTAGGGGTGTTGCGCCGCCAGCTGAGCCTTTATCTCGGCGTCTTCGACTATGCGTCCCTGGGCGGTGTCCACGAGGAACATCCGTCCAGGTGCGAGACGGCCCTTTCGCACCACCTTTCGCGGGTCGATGTCGAGCACGCCCACCTCCGAGGCCAGCACCACGAGCCCGTCGTCTGTCACCCAATAGCGCGCCGGACGAAGACCGTTGCGGTCGAGGACCCCACCCGCCACCGTCCCGTCGGTGAACACCACCGCTGCGGGCCCGTCCCATGGCTCCATGAGCGAGGCGTGGTAACGGTAGAAGGCCCGCCGGGCCGGGTCCATGGAGCTGTGGTTCTCCCAGGCCTCGGGGATCATCATCAGGACCGCGTGCGGCAGCGATCTCCCACCGAGGTGTAGCAGCTCGAGCACCTCGTCGAAGGTGGCCGAGTCGCTGGCTCGCGGTTCACAGATCGGGAACAGCCGCTCCAGGTCACCTGGGAGCAACTCGCTTCGAAGAAGCGCCTCACGGGCGCGCATCCAGTTGCGATTGCCGCGCAAGGTGTTGATCTCACCGTTGTGCGCCAGGTAGCGGTAGGGATGGGCAAGCGGCCATGAGGGAAACGTGTTCGTGGAGAATCGTGAGT
>JBELAS010000017.1:0-12183 GCA_049508615.1 Acidimicrobiales bacterium | reverse complement strand
GCAGACTTCTGCCAGCCGTCTTCCTGCTCGTCCTGTCAGTCGTCGTCTATGCGGACCTGTTCGCCCCAGCGGGTCTCTATACCCACCTCCGAACCGACGCCCTCTCCGCTCTGTTCTATGTGAGCAATTGGTGGCAGATCCACACAAGTGCCAATTACTTCGTCCAGACGGCCGCTACCAGCCCATTGGCACACACGTGGTCGCTGGCAATCGAAGAACAGTTCTACCTGGTCTGGCCCGTCGTTGTCTGGATCGTCCTCAGACGTACAAAGAGCCTGCGGCTGCTTCTCGGCGTCTGCCTTGGCGGTGTACTGCTCTCCGCAGCAGAGATGGCCTTCCTGTATCACCGCGGGACGAACCTGACGCGGCTGTACTACGGCACCGACACCCATGTGCAGAGCCTCCTCGTCGGCGCTGCTGCAGCAGTTGCACTTGCTGTCATGTACGGCGAGCGCGACCGCGGGCTTGTACCCCGGGCCCGCTCTCGTAGCCTCACGATCACCCTTGGTGGAATCGGAATCGTCGGATTTCTGTCCCTCGGAGGCATGGTGCACCTCCTGGACGGCTCGAGCCCCTTCACTTACCAGGGCGCGCTCCTGGTTGCGGGGCTGTCGTCCGTGGCCGTCATCAGCTCTGTAGTGGTCAGCCGTTCTGGTCCGGTTGCGCGGCTCCTCGAGCTTGGGCCGCTGCGTTACATCGGCCGCATCTCATACGGCGTCTATCTTTGGCACTTTCCGCTTTTCATATGGATCGATCACCAGCGAACAGGCCTGGACGGCTACGCGCTTCTTACGGCCCGTGTCGTCGCCACCCTGGCCGTATCCAGCGCCTCGTACCGCCTGGTGGAGCTTCCGATCATGCGTGGCGCGGCCTTTCGGAAGAAGATCGCGTGGCTTGCAGCTTCTGGGGCTGCCGGGGCCCTCACGGTGGTCACGGTCATGTTCACCGCAACAACCGCGACCGCACTGGTGCCGGCGACCATGCCGTCCGCCGGAGCGACGAACGCCCCCGACGCTGGGCGAACACGCGTGCTGATCGTGGGCGATTCCACGGCCGTGACGCTTTCCCTGGGCTTGTCCACCACGCCGGATCGCTACGGGGTGACCGAGGACAGTTTCACCTTCTTAGGGTGTGGCGTTGCCGATGGTACTGAAGTCTTCGAACATGGTGTTGTGTTCCAGGTGGCGGCGCAGTGCAACTTGCTCACGCCAGCCTCTGACCAGTGGCCGGCTTTGTGGGCCACGCGATTCAATACCTTCCACCCGAACGTGGTTGCGATGCTCGCGGGCAGATGGGAGGTGGAGGATCGCCTATACGACGGCCGCTGGACGAACATCCTGGATCGGCGCTTCGCCGCCTACGTCGAACAGCAACTCAACCTGGCTGCTTGGATCGTGAGGTCCGCCGGTGCTCGCTTCGTCCTCTTCACCGCCCCCTACTACTCGAGCGGCGAGCAGCCGGACGGATCGGCATGGCCCGAGGATGATCCGCGCCGGGTAGATGCTTACAACCGCATTTTGTACCAAGTAGCGGCGGCAGATCCCGAATTCGTCTCGGTCGTGGATCTCAAGCGACTTGTCTGTCCTGGCGGAAAGTTCGTGACCAGCGTCGATGGCGTGATCGTTCGCGCGCCCGATGGAATCCATCTACCGTACTTCTCCCGGTCCGATCCTAACGATCCCAGCCCTGACACGTATGCTCAAGTGAGGCAGTTCAGTGCTTGGATCGAACCCAAACTGTGGCCGCTGATCACGCGCGAGGAGCCGCTTGCTTCCCGAACGTCGGGACCGATCAGGGGCACGCAAAGACGCCGGAGTTGAGATGGTGCGCAAGTCCTGAAGAAGCTTGACTTCTTGCTTGAACATCGGCGGCAACCCGACAGGAATGACCGATCGCGTCGGTCAACAGAGCCAGCACCCCCAACACACAGCACCCCCAACGGGATTCGAACCCGTGTTACCGCCTTGAAGGGGCGGCGTCCTCGGCCGCTAGACGATGGGGGCTCGCCCGATCGGGGCACAAGAAGGCTAGCAGGCCCTTCTTAGTTGCCTGTCGAGTCGTCGCTCAGTTGCCTGTGTTGCTGTCGCGCCGTATCTCCCATGTGGATCCTTCAGGAGTGTCGTGAACGGCGACGCCTAGAAGCTCCAGTCGGTCACGCACAGAGTCGGCCTCTGCAAAGTGCCGCTCACGGCGGGCGGCGTCTCTGAGAGTCAGCAGCAAGTCGACGAAGGGACCTAGCAACTCTGCGGGATCGCGGGTGCCGATCTCGGACAGACGGCCGAGATCGCGGATCATCGCGCGCAGGCTCGCTCGGCCTCGGTCCATTTCGTCGGATTGGAGGGTGTCCGCGCGCCATGCCCACATCTCCTCCTCCAGCGCCAAGACGGCGGCCACCATCCCGGGTGCATCCGATTTGTCACGCGCCGAGCGGAACGCGGACTCATAGGCGCGGATGGTGTGTAGCAACGGTGAACCGCCTGGGCGCGCGATGGTCCCCGTCCCGCTCTCGAACCCTTGAGAGGCCTGCTCCTCCCGTCCGCCGCCGCCAGTGCCTGCCGCAGGAGCAGCGGTCCCGTCTTTCTCGACGCCGCCGGTCCGCACAGCCTCGGTGGGGCGCCCGGTCGTCCTCGCGCCCTCGTGGCCAGGAGCGGAAGCGAGCTCGGAAGCAAGCTCGAGGATTCGTTCCAGTGGCACGGCCTCGCCGGCCTGGATGCGCGCCGAATTGCCACGCACCCGCACCGTGACCCCGCCATGGCCTACCACGGTGGCTGAGGCGGAGTCGAGGTCCACGCACAGGGCGGTGTGCTCGTCGACGCCGAGCACGAACGTTCCGTCGGCCAACTCTGTCTCCATGCGCGAAAGGCGCTCCTCTCCGAGGTAGCAATAGCGCGTGTCGTGCGTCTGGCCCTCGGAATTGTCGTAGTGGGGGATAAGCACGGCAGGCAGTCCCAGGGGGCGGAGGAGGTCCAAGCCTTCGAGCCAATGGGGTTCTTCGCCCACCTTGTACACCTCGTACACCGGGACGGTGAAGCTTCCGAGGGTGAGCGCAGCCGCTGAGGCGAAGGTCACTGCTCCGCCGAGCATCAGCTTCTCCGACAACACAGAAGGGACGAGGGTGCCTCTCCACTGGCGCAGGGCGTAGGAGGGACTTCCCGGACCGGAGAAGATCAGCGGAAGAGCGGCCATCCGAGCGATGATCTCCTGTCCGTGCTCGCCCGCCAGGTCCTCACCGGATTGCATGTTCGCCACTTCGAGCGTGGCCCCGACGCTCTCGCGGAAGTAAGAGACGGCGCGTGCCGCTATCTCCGTGGCGTTCGTCTGGAAACCGAACGGTGTGTCGAGAAGGAGACCGTGGACCGGCATGAGACCGGAGTCGTGCCCGCCCCCGTCCTCGGTTCCGGCCCCCGCCGCCTGGAGTCGCTCGATCACGGCCCTATGCACCTTGACCATCGTCGGCGCCGTCTCGCCCGATCCCATGATGCTGAGCAACCTGGGAAGACGAACCTCGGTCGTGCCGGAGCCGATGCCGGAGCCGATGCCGGAGCCCGTGCCAGGGCCGGTGCCGATGCCGCAGCCAGGTTCAGTGCTTGCCGACTGTGAGGTCTCGTTGCCTCTCACGCCAGATCACCTTCGCCACCCGGGGCTCCGCCTTCCGGGAGTGTCTCGGCCAGTGAGTCGACGATCTCCCCCTGGAGCATGCTCAGGTACTGGTACACGGCGACCTGCGGGGCGTGTGGATCGGAGTCGTCCACATCGATCACGTCCTCGGTGACGTCGAGCTGGGTGCCCAAGAGGAGCCTGAGCACTTCGAGGGCGTCCAACCATTGTTGGATCTCATCTTCGTCGACGCTTGGCGCGTCCACCGTCGCCGCCAGCGTGTCGAAGGCGCGCTGATGCCGGTGCAGGAGGTGCGCGCCCATCATCTCTTGATAGTCGGATTCGGCTTTGGCCTCTTGGGGGTATGCAACGGGGAAGACACGTGCCGTGCTCGGATCTCGCGCCTCGAGCAGCCCCTGTGCTCGGCTTGGGAGTGCCTTGAGCAACTCACGCTCATTGGTGCCGAGACCGATGCGGAAATGACCATGACGGTCACGCGTGAAGCGACGCCGGCCGATCACGGTTGCGCGCTCACTCTCACTGGGCCTGTTCGAGGGTGGCCCACAGACCGTGTTCGTGCAGGCGCATGACGTCGAGCTCGGCACGCTCGCGTTGTCCCGAGGACACGACGGCGCGGCCTTTGTGGTGGACGTCGAGCATGAGCCGCGTCGCCTTCTCCCGGCTGTAGCCGAAGAGCTTCTGGAAGACGTACGTGACGTAGGACATCAAGTTGATGGGATCGTTCCACACGATCACGAGCCAGGGCCGATCAGGCCGGATGTCCTCGCCGCCCGACGGCCGTTCCGTCTCGACGGGCGCCGTCAGGGGGCCGGCCGGGGCCCCCGAACCGCCTACCCCGGGAACGCTCATCCAGGCACCACCGCTTTCGCCGGCTCGACGCTCAGCTCGGAGGATGCCAAGCGGGGGGCCGAGCCTGCCCCGAGAGGGACCGCCTCCGGGGCGTGAAACCACAGCCCGTCGGCGAACCAGTACATCACGCTCCAGCAGACCGTGGCTCCGAACACGTGCACACCTACGAGCAACGCGGGTAGGTGGCTGAAGTACTGCGTGTATCCGACGATCCCTTGTGCCGCCATGGCCGCCAGCATGGCGCGTCCTCTCGTTCGCACGGACAGGGGCGCTCCACCGCGTTCGAGGAGATAGAGCAGCCCTAGGACGACAGCGCCCAGCATCAGGACGACCCCCGAGTGGGTGCGCGCCATGTCGGCCAGGGGCACGGGAAGGCGCTTGGCCCCGGCGCCGCCCGCATGGGGACCGGCCGCTGTGGTGGCGGTGCCGGCCATGACGGCGAGCAGGAGCAGGCCCCAGGCAATGCGGCTCATCCACAGCTCTCGGGGAGCCACCTTGGCGATGCCGCGCCCGGGTGCCCGACCAGCGCGCAGCACGAGGGCGCAAGCCACCGTCAGCAGCGCTATACCCACCATGAAATGGGTCATCACGGCATAGGGATTGAGCTTCGAGTACACGACGATCCCGCCGAGCACGGCTTCACCCACGATGCCGCCTATCAGGCCTGCAGACAGCATCACCAGGTCACCTCGGCGCGGAGCCCGGCGCACGGCACAAACGAGAGCCAGGCCGGCCGCCACGCAAAGGGCGACCACGACCATCCGGTTGCCGAACTCCAGCACCGGGTGAAGGGCCAGGGGGGGTGTGAAGTGGTGCTTGGAGCAACTGGGCCAGTCCGGGCATCCGAGCCCCGAATCGGTCAGACGCACCGCGCCGCCCGAGACGATGTTGAGCACTGTCAGCCCCAGCGTCACCTGCGTGACGCGCAAGAAGGCCCTGGGGGTCACTGTGGGAGACGTGATGGCACGGGGAGCCTGCACCGGCGCACAATCGTACCTGCCGCTGCCGTATGCTCAGCACCCAATGTCTGTCGTATCCCCCGCCTTGGAAAAGGTGCCTGCCACCGGGCGTCTTCGCTCCCGGTGGACGCATTTGCGCGGCTACGTGGCGCTCACGAAGCCACGCATCGTGGAGCTGTTGCTCGTCACGACTCTGCCGACGATGTTCGTGGCCCGACGGGGCGTTCCCTCCGTAGTGTTGATGGTGGCGACGCTCGCTGGCGGGGCGCTGGCTGCTGGAGGCGCCAACGCCGTCAACATGGTTGTCGACCGCGATATCGACAGTGTGATGCGCCGAACCCGGCACCGTCCTCTTGTAACGGGCGAACTCACGGTCACAGCCGCGCTCACCTTCGCCTTGATGCTCGAACTGGTCGCGTTCGCGGAGTTGTGGCTCGCGGTCAACCTTCTCTCGGCTGTTCTGGCAGCGACGGCCTCCGCGTTCTACATCTTCGTGTACACCCTTTGGTTGAAACGTTCCACGGCGCAGAACATCGTGATCGGAGGAGCGGCAGGAGCAGCGCCTGTGCTCGTGGCGTGGGCTGCCGTCACAGACCGTCTCGCGTGGGCGCCGGTCGTGCTGTTTGCCGTGGTGTTCCTCTGGACACCTCCACACTTCTGGGCGCTTGCCGTTCGCTGTCGCGAAGACTACGAGACTGCTCGCGTCCCGATGCTTCCTGTGATCGCCCCGTTCGCTCGCACCGCTAGGCAGATCCTCCTTTACTCCCTGGCGCTGGTCGGGGTGACCCTGGCGTTCACCCCTGTGGCGCACATGGGATTGCTGTACACCACCACTGCCGCTGTCCTAGGCGTGCTGTTCCTGGGATACGCGCTGCACTTACGCCGGGCGAAGACACCCCACGCTGCCATGGCTTTGTTCCGGTACTCGATCACGTATCTCACGCTGTTGTTCGTAGCGATGGCCGCCGACGTGATCGTCCGTTTCCACTGAGGATTGCTCAGCGCCCACCGGCGCGCCGCGCGACGGCTAGTTCGAGAGCGAGGGTCACAGCAGCCTCGGGAGTCTCCGCGCGCACGATGGTCGACACCTGTCTACCGGCACGCGCAAGCTCCCAAGTACCGAGACCTACCACCGGTACGCCGGTCGCCAGCGCCAATGCTATTTCCGACAGCGTGCCGAACTCCCCGCCTACCGCCACCAACGCGTCCGCAGCGCGCACCACGAGAGCGTTGCGAGCCTCACCGATCCCGGTCGGCAACGCGACGTCGAGGTGAGGGTTGGCCTCGGTCCGCTCGGTACCGGGCAGGAAGCCAACGGTGAGCCCGCCCTTCTCGTGCGCCCCTCTGCAAGCTGCCTCCATGGTGCCACCCAGGCCGCCGCACACGAGTACGGTTCCCGCCTCGGCGAGACCCCGACCCACTGCGTGTGCCAGCTCGCGCTCGGCTGCGGGTGCGCTACCGCCACCCACGACCGCGATGTAGAGGCGTGTCCCCACGTGCCGATCCTGTTCTGTCATTGGACGATGCGTGGTGTCCCCTATTCCCAACGGAAGGTGAGAGCGGCGGCTGCCGGTGCCACCGTCGCCCAGCAGGCGAGGACCACCCAGGCCCATGTGGGTACTGCGACCCTGAGGCCCAACGAGTCGTGCAACGCCTGGGCGAGGGGCGCCGCGGGCAGCGCCTTCGCCACCCCTTCCAGCCAACCAGGCAGCTTCGACAGCGGCGCCAGCATCCCGCTAGTCAGGAGAAGTAGCAGCCATAGCCCGTTGGCCGCCGCCAGGTTCACCTCGGCGCGCAGCACCCCCGCCAGCAACAGGCCGATGCCGCCGAACCCGGCGGTGGCGAGCAACACCACCGCGACCGCGGCACCGACTCCTCCGGCACTGGGGTGCCAGCCGAGTCCGAGCGATACCGGCACCAGCACCACCACCTGGAGAACCTCGACGACGACTACCGCCCCTATCTTCGCTCCGAGCAGCGACGGGCGTCCGAGCGGAGTCGATCCGAGGCGCTTGAGCACGCCGTACCCGCGCTCGAAGCCCGCGGCGATGGAGAGGTTCACCATCGAGGTTCCCATCACCGCCAGGGCCAGGATCCCCGGTGCCAGGAACTCAACGGGGTGAGCCGTCCCTACGGGAAGCAGGTGAACCTCGGAGAAGAAGAGCAGGAGCACGACCGGGATGCCGATGGTGAGCAGCAGGGACTCGCCACGTCTGAGGGTCATGCCCACCTCAGCTCCACACTGAGCCGCCAGCCGTTTGAGAACGTGCGCGGCTGGACGACCCACAGGGCCGGCGAGCGAGCGTCGTTCTTCACCGAGACCCGGCGTGAGACGCTTGTCTTCTCCATCCTCAGGCGCCTCGTCGCGCGCAAGCTGTCCCCGGGTCACCTCCAGGTAGACCTCTTCGAGCGACCGGCTTCCGGCGTGGAGGTCCGTCAGTGGGATGTCGTGCCCTGCCAACCACCCCGCCAGCTTGCCCAGTCGAGCGGGAGTGGCCTGCTCCTTCACCACGTAGCGTCCCACCTCTTCCTCGACGACCGAGTCCGCGTCCACCTCGAGAGCTCCGGCGAGCTCGTTCAAGTCGACTCCGGGCGGCGCCGCGAAGTGGATGCCTCCTTGGGCTCCGGTGCCTGCCAGTTCCGCCACCGTGCCGCGTGCGACAGCCCGGCCACGGGTGATGATCACGACCTCGTCTGCGAGACGTTCGGCCTCGGGTAATTCGTGAGTGGTGAGAAGGACGCACGTCCCGCGATCGCGAAGCGACGCTATGACGGCGCGGATCGCCAGGCGCCCTTCCGGGTCCACGCCAGCCGTGGGCTCGTCGAGGAACACCACCTCCGGTCGGCCGACGAGAGCGAGGGCCATAGAGAGGCGCTGCTGTTCCCCCCCCGACAGGCGGTGCCATGGCGTACGCGACAGCCCGCTCAGCCCGACCAGCTCGAGCAGCGCGTCAGGGTCCTCGGCGTCCTCGTAGTAACGGGCGAAGAGCTCCAGAACCCTGCGTGTGCCCATCGTCGGATAGACGCCGCCGTGCTGGAGCATCACCCCGATGCGCGCCACGAGCGCCCTGTGCTCCGAGATCGGGTCGTGCCCGAGCACCCGCACAACTCCCGCCGCGGCGCGCCTGTAGCCTTCGAGCGTCTCGACGGTCGAGGTCTTGCCCGCACCGTTCGGGCCCAACAGCGCCAGTACCTGCCCGCGCTCGGCTGCGAGCGAGAGGCCGTCCACCGCCACCAGCTCTCCGTAGCGCACGACGAGTCCACGGCAGTCGATCGCAGGCACGGCCATCGCGGTGAGGCTACTTGTGAGTACTACCTTGGAGCGCAACGTGATCGACATCCATCTGGTCAGAGACGACCCTGACGCCGTGCGGGCGGCGTTCTCCCGCAGGCAGGTCGACCCGGTCGAGGTTGACCGCCTCCTCGCGGCAGACGAGCGCGCTCGCAGTGCGGTGGGACGGCGCGACGAGATCCGGGCCCGGGTGAAGGACCTGTCGCGGCAGGTCGGCGAGGCGCGGCGCTCGGGCAACGACGAGCAGGCCGCCGGTCTGACCGAGCAGAGCCGCGCTCTTGGGGACGAGGAGCGGCAGGCCGACTCCGAGGCGACCTATGCGCAGGGAGAGGTACGCGATCTACTGCTGTGGCTTCCGAACCTGCCGGCTCCCGGCGCCCCTGACGGCGAAGGCCCGCAGGACAACACTGTCGTCAGGAGCTGGCCCGCCGAGCCGCGCTCCTATTCGGAGTCGCAGTGCGTCCCCCACTGGGAGGTGGGCGCGGAACTGGGCATCCTCGACCTCGAACGCGCGGCAAAGCTGTCGGGATCGATGTTCCCCCTCTACCGAGGGCTCGGGGCGCGCCTGATCCGAGCGCTGAGCGCCTTCGCACTCGACCACCACGTGCAGACCTACGAGGAGATCCGCCCTCCCACGCTGGTGCGCACCGAGACGATGATGTCGACCGGCCACCTCCCGAAGTTCGCCGACGAGGCATACCACGTCGAGCGCGACGACCTATGGGCCATCCCCACGGCAGAAGTGCCGCTCACCTCCATGCATAGGGGGGACCTTCTCGAAGAATCCGATCTCCCCTTGCGTCTGTGCGCGTCGACAGCATGTTTTCGCCGCGAGGCAGGCGCCGCCGGACGCGACACCCGCGGCGTGCTGCGTACCCACGAGTTCGACAAGGTCGAGATCTTCGCTTATACGACCGCCGAACAAGCCCCCGATGTGCACGAGGAGATGGTCGCGCGTGCCGAGTCGTTGTTACGGGCGCTCGACCTGGAGTACCGGGTCATAGACTTGTGCACCGGCGACCTCGGCAATGCTGCGAGGCGCACGTTCGATCTCGAGGTCTACGCGCCGGGCAGCGATATGTGGCTCGAGGTGTCCTCGGTCAGCTGGTGCGGCGACTACCAGTCGCGCAGAGCGAACATTCGCTACCGGCCAACCAGTGGAGGCCAGCCGGTGTTCGTTCACACCCTGAACGGCTCGGCGCTCGCTTGGTCACGTATCTGGCCCACGCTCGTCGAGACAGGTCACCAGCCCGACGGGTCGGTGCGCCTCCCTGACGCGCTCGCCGGTTATCTCGGGGGGAACACGGTCATCGAACCGCGTTGAATCTCTCTACCTGTCGCCGGCGACCTCGAAGCGGTAGCCGACGCCGCGAACGGTGGTGATGACGGTCGGTGACGAGGGGTCTTCCTCGATGTGGGAGCGGAGGCGCTTTATGTGCACGTCGAGCGTCTTGGTGTCACCCACGTAGTCCGTGCCCCAGACACGGTCGATCAACGTGTCGCGCGTGAGAACCCGCCCGGGGTTCTCCATCAGCAGCTCCAGCAGCCCGAACTCCTTACGGCGCAGGCGGACCTCGTCGCCGCGTACGAAGACGCGGTGACGGTCGGTGTCAAGGCGCACGGCGCCGACCTCCACGACGTTGTCAACATCTGCGCGCTCTCTCGTATCAGCGCCAGTGGCATCAGGCGGCGAGCGGCGAAGCACGGCCCGCATTCGGGCGACGAGCTCCCGCAGGCGGTAGGGCTTGGTGACGTAGTCGTCAGCGCCCATTTCGAGCCCGACCACGGTGTCGATCTCGGTTCCCTTGGCGGTGACCATGATTATGGGCACCGACGAGCGCGACCGGATCGCGCGGCAGACATCGATGCCTGAGAGTCTGGGCAGCATGATGTCGAGCAGCACCAGGTCCGGGTCGACGGTCTCGAACAGGCGCAAAGCCTCGAGGCCGTCACGCGCGGCGGTCACGTCGAAACCTTCACGGCCGAGACCCACCGCGAGTGCCTCGACGAACGACTCCTCGTCTTCGGCCAGGAGAACTTTGATCCGGTCCGTAGAGACGCCGGGCTCCGCCAGCGGCTGTCTTTGCTGGTGGACGGCGCGAGCCATGGTCAATCCACCTCCGGCTGAGCGGGAAGGACCAAGCGGAACGTGGAGCCCTCACCCTCGCGCGAATCCACCTCGATGCGCCCGTGATGGTTGGCGGCCACGTGCCGAGCGATGGACAAGCCGAGCCCTGTGCCGCCCGTGGTATGACTGCGGCCCTGGTCCACGCGGTAGAAGCGCTCGAAGATGCGTTCGAGGTCACGCGTCGGGATGCCGATACCGTGGTCCGCGACCTCCATGATCACCTCACCGTCGGCGCGTCGGCCCTCGAAGCTAACGGTGCCCGAGTCATAGGAGAACTTCACCGCGTTCTCGAGCAGGTTGTAGATGGCGGAGACGAGTTGGCGGCGGTCACCGAGGACGGCTACAGGCGGTTCGGGCTCCTCCATCATGATCTTCACACCGCGGTGCTCGGCGGCAGCCCGCACGCGCTCGACCGCCTGGGCCATCACCAGGCTGACCAGCACCGGTTCACGCGGAGGTGCCTTTTCGGCCTCTATGCGCGAGAGGTCCAGAAGATCATCGATGATCCTGCTCACCCTGAAGGCTTCGGTGTGGATGCGGCCGGCCAAGCGGCTCCCGACTGCACGGTCGGTCTCCGACACGAGAGTCTCGGCGAGCAGTCCGAGTGCTCCCATGGGCGTCTTTAGCTCGTGGCTCACGTTTGCGACAAAGTCGCGGCGTATCTCCTCGAGCCGCCTTCGTTCCGACACGTCGTCGATGACCGCGATGACTCCCAGGGTTCGGCGCCCATCGTCGATCAGCTGAGTGCTTACCGCCAGGGTACGGCGCGGAGGCCCGTAAAGATCGAGCGTGCGCACCGCCGAGCCTTGTTCCCAGGCCCCTGCCAGCAGGTCGACGACCGTCTGCGCAGCCAGTGCGTCGCCGTGGCGGCCCCCCATGAGGTCAACAGCGCGCGCGTTGCGGAACACCACGTCGCCACTCTCGTCACAAACGATCACACCCTGAGGCAGGGTGTCCAGAGCGTGTCGCAGCCGGATCGCGTCTGCCGACGAATCGGCCACGGCTTCTGCCGCGCGGTCGGTCACGAGCTCCAGGTGGTGAAGGGCCGGCTCGACGCCTTCAGGCGCGCTTACAGGTGCGTCGACGCCAAGTCGGGAGGCAAGAGCTGACAGCCGTTGTTCCAGGGAGTGACGTCCTGACCGTCGACCGAGGATGGTGGCCACGACCACCGCAACGATCGCCAGTGCACCGAACGCGGCGAACCCGGCTACTACCGCGTTCTGCGACAGCCCGGACGCGCCGAACATCACCAACAGCATGACAGGCCGCTCGACCGGGCTGTGGCCGACGGCGAACGTGCCTTGGTCAGCGGCACGCGTGTCCTCTCGGTGCTCCTG